>NZ_KV810198.1:0-583 GCF_001812725.1 Neisseria sp. HMSC067G12
GGAGCCGCAGCTATTATTCCGACCAAGACGGTACCGGCTGGCTCGGCGAGGGCTGGAGCGTACCGGGCTGCCAGCGCATTATCCGCGATGCGGCCGGATTGGCCTATATCGACGATCAGGGCCGTTTGTTCCCTTTGCCGGAAGTCGATGAAGATGATGAAGAACCGGTATTGTTCGAGAGCGAACAGATTTGGTTCAGCAAGAATCCGGACGGCCATTATGTCATTGCTTCGCTGGACGGTTCGATAGCGCTGCGTTTTGCCCCTTTGGTGGTGGCGGAGGACGGTTCGGATGAAGATTCCACCCTCTTCCCTTTGGTCGCGGTGGAAGACGCCAACGGCAACCATCAGCGTTTCGTCTATCATCCGCTGACCGGTTTGCCGCAATACATTATTGACGGCAACGGCCGGGTATTCTCGCTGAACTTCGGCAATGTGGCTGATGAACAGTCACCTAGAATGCGGCTGCTGTCGGTATCGCTGTTGGAGGGTTTACCATCCTTTGGTGAAACCGTTCGGGTCGGTACGCCGCTGGTCCGCTATGAATACAACGGCAGTGGTGACCTGATCCGCGTCATCGGCCG
>NZ_KV810199.1:0-84871 GCF_001812725.1 Neisseria sp. HMSC067G12
ATGCGAAGGTTCGAATCCTTCCTCCCCAGCCAAATAAAAGCGTGTAAGTTTTCTTACACGCTTTTTTATGCTCAGAGCGCAATAACGCTGAAAAACTTTTTTTTACCCGTCTTTACGCGTATAATCGCATAATTAGTGTCTTAGACATAGGGCAAAGGGAAGCGTAATGTTTTCTGAGCGTAAATCAAATCTAGAATCAGGTGAAGATATGGCTGCTTATGACAGTTTAATGGTGTTTACCGGTAATGCAAATCCGGAATTGGCACAACGTGTTGTCAAACATTTGGATATTTCACTCGGTGAAGCCACCGTTTCCAAATTCTCTGATGGCGAAGTAGCCATTGAATTGTTGGAAAATGTGCGTGGTCGCGATGTGTTTATTTTGCAACCTACCTGCGCGCCAACCAATGATAACCTGATGGAAATTTTGACTATGGCCGATGCACTCAAACGTGCTTCTGCCGGTCGTATTACTGCCGCGATTCCTTACTTTGGCTATGCGCGTCAAGATCGTCGTCCTCGCTCTGTTCGTGTACCGATTTCTGCTAAATTGGTAGCGAATATGTTGTACTCCGCAGGTATCGACCGCGTATTGACTGTTGACTTGCATGCCGACCAAATTCAAGGTTTCTTTGATATTCCGGTAGATAATATTTACGCTACCCCGATTTTGTTGAACGACATTAAACAACAACGTATCGACAATCTGACTGTTGTCAGTCCTGATATCGGTGGTGTTGTACGTGCACGTGCTGTTGCTAAATCTTTAAATGCTGATTTGGCCATTATCGATAAACGCCGTCCTAAAGCCAACGTGGCTGAAGTGATGAATATCATTGGCGATATTCAAGGCCGTACTTGCTTGATCGTAGATGATATGATCGATACGGCAAACACCTTGTGTAAAGCGGCTGTAGCCCTGAAAGAGCGCGGTGCAGAACGTGTACTGGCATACGCTAGCCATGCAGTATTCTCCGGTGAAGCAGTGAATCGAATTGCTTCTTCCGAAATTGACCAAGTAGTTGTGACAGATACGATTCCGTTGTCTGAAGCAGCTAAAAAATGTGAACGCATCCGTCAAGTTACCATTGCCGGTTTGCTGGCTGAAACGGTACGCCGTATTAGCAATGAAGAATCCGTCTCATATCTTTTCAATGAAGATGTGATGATTGGCGGCATGTTGTTGCCATAACCCGATGTCGTCTTAAGCTGGTCGCGGCCGATGACGACGATTTTATCTAAATTGGAGTATTAAACATGACTTACGAAATTCAAGCCTCTGTTCGCGAAGCCCAAGGCACTGGTGCGAGCCGCCGCCTGCGTCGCGAAGGCCAAATCCCTGGCATTCTGTATGGTGAAGGTCAAGAGCCTGTTGCTATCGCTGTAGACCACAAAACTGTATTCTACGCATTGGAAAAAGAATCTTTCCATACTGCTTTGATTAAACTGTCTTTGAACGGTGAAACTAAAGACGTTATCGTGCGTGACTTCCAAATGCACCCATTCCGTCGCGAAGTTCAACACATCGACTTCCAAGCTGTAAAAGCTGATCAACCTGTACGCATCCGCGTTCCTCTGCACATTGTTAACGCTGAAAACTCTCAAGCTGTTAAATTGCAAGGTGGCCGCGTATCTCTGTTGAACACTTCTGTTGAAGTAGTTGCTTTGCCTGCAAACATTCCTGCTTTCTTGGAGTTGGATTGTGCATCTGTAGTTGCTGGCGACATTCTGCACTTGTCAGACATCAAATTGCCAGAAGGTGTTGAAAGTGTTTCTCTGAAACGTAATGAAAACCTGGCTGTTGCTACTGTTACTGGTAAAAAACGCTAATAGGTAGTTAATATAAGAAAACCGTATCAGATAAATCTGATACGGTTTTTGTTTTACATATAAAATCATTTGCCATAATAAAACTTAGGCAAATGCAGCAGCATATGTACTTTATAAGATTGAAGCAATTTCATTGCGAAGTTTATTAAGAAAGCGGCCATGCCGTACCCATTGTGCGGCCGATTCATAATCCTGTTGTTCAAATGCTTGTTGTAAATCTTGATATAGGTTGCTTTGTACTTCTTGGATTTCTTGATCCAGCGCTCGGATGGCATCATGGTTTTGTTCCATTTGTGCATCCATCAATGTTTCCCGCCATTCCATCTGCTGCATGAGGAATTCTGGTGAAAACGAAGTGTGTTCAGGTGCATCAGCATCGATATTTTGGCTTTTCAAGAGATAAGCGGCTCGATCAATAGGGCTTTTTAATGTGCGGTAGGCGTCATTAATTGTAGAAGACATCATAACGGCTTGTTTCTGCTCAAAAGCTGAAGCAGAAGCAAATTTATCGGGATGAAAACGGGCAGCTAAAGCTCGATAGATCTGTTCGAGTGCTTCGGTATCAATATTGAAAGATGGCTCAAGCTGAAAGAGGTTGAAGTATTGAGACATGATATCAAAGGAAAAAATCTAAAGAAGAGGATTATTTTACGATATAATCCAGAAACTGTTTATACGAAAGGAAAACAATATGACCGGTAAGGTGCAACACAATAAAGGCAAAATACGAGACAATGCCTTAAAAGCCTTAGTCAAATCTGATTTGTTCCGACACAAAGTAGAACGAAAAAGAAAAGGCAAGGGTAGCTATAATAGGCAAGAAGCCAAAAAATGGCGGGATGGTTTTGATACTTTCTCGCCATTTTTGATATTTTAAACGTGGAAGCTCTCGCCACAGCCGCAGGAATCTTTAACGTTTGGGTTTTCAAATTTGAAACCTTCCTGTAATCCTTCTTTGGTGTAATCGACTTGCGTGCCGTCTAGATAAACCAAGCTTTTCGGATCGATATAAACGCGTGCGCCGTGTTCTTCAAAAATCAGGTCATCCTCGTTCACTTCATCGACAAATTCAAGGTTGTATGCCATGCCTGAGCAGCCGCTGGTTTTCACACCCAAGCGCACGCCCAAACCTTTACCGCGTTTGGTCAGGTAGCTGTTGATGTGTTTGGCTGCGTTTTCTGTGATGGTAATCATGCTTTTTTCCTCATTTCGCAATCATTTTCTGTTTTGTCTGCTTTTTTATTTCAGATGGCCTCTTGAACTATCAGGCCGTCTGAAAACGCTGTTTTGCCCACTCTATTGCGGCAGTAATGGCAGCTTTGGCCTGCGGACTATTTTTCCAACAGGTTGAGCCGGTTAATTGTGCGCCCTGTTCCAAAATATCGTCTAAATCCGCAACCTCCAGAGTGGCAATATCATCAATCCCATTTGCTGCAAACGCTGCAATATGGTTTTACCTATTCCTTTGACAGCAAGTAGGGATTGGATTTCTTCATCGGTAAAAGGCATATCGTCTTCTTTGATTTTGCAGGTACTGGCGCACTTATATGGCAAGTTGGGCCTATCAAGCCGATTTAGACATTAATGTCTGCAAACTAAGTATCTGGCAAACAAGGTTATTTGTTTTCCTGACGTTTGCGATAGTCGGCAACGGCTGCTTTTACCGCATCTTCAGCCAAGATGGAGCAGTGGATTTTTACCGGCGGCAGCTCCAATTCTTCGGCGATTTCGCTGTTTTTGATTGCCAGCGCGTCATCCAAGCTTTTGCCTTTTACCCACTCGGTAATCAGGCTGGAAGAAGCGATAGCAGAGCCGCAGCCGTAAGTTTTAAATTTTGCATCTTCGATAATACCCTCATTGTTTACTTTGATTTGCAGACGCATTACGTCACCGCAGGCCGGTGCACCGACCATGCCGGTACCGACAGATTCGTCGTTTTTGTCGAAAGTACCGACGTTGCGGGGGTTTTCGTAGTGGTCGATTACTTTATCGCTGTATGCCATGATGTGGTTTCCTTTGTGTTTTTAGTGGTGTAAATGGTTTGTTTACGAATATTCAGACGGCCTGAAGTTTAGATTTTGCACGCGCCGCCTTCGCAGCCGTCATCATTCTCTGAATCAACGCCGCCTTCTACGGTAACGCCGTCAAAATCTTCGAGCAGGTTGTCGAGATTGTCGAGGTCGAGTTCTTGTTCGTCCATGGGTTTGTATCCTTAATTTGAAGATTGTGGCTTTTAGGTCGTCTGAAAAGGTATATTTTTAGAGTTTCAGACGTCCTTTTTAATGTCTAAGTTGATTATCTATTACAGTTGTTTTATCAGCCATTTATAAAGGCACATTCTAAAATTGTTTGGGGTTTTCCGTTAACATTAATCGGTTTTAGTTTTGCTTGCAGGGTTTCGTATTCTTCTAAAATCAAACTGTATTTTCGAATAGGGCGGTATTTTCCTTTTAACACCTTGCGTGCCTGTCCCAAAGGTACATCCAACAATAAACGGGTGTAACTGTAACCTGCGGTTTCTACTTGGAACGTCTGGCTGATATGAACCACAGGCAAGCCATAGTAAGTACCGCTGAGTTTCAAACGGGTTTGATCAAGAATAAACGGTTTTCCATCTTCACTAAATTCCGTGCGGTGCAAAGTCATCGGAGGGTGCGCAAGATCACGGTAAGCCTTTGGCAGCTTGACTCTATTGGGATAATTCAAACGCAGGTTTTGATATTTAGAGTCTTTATCGTTCCAGTCATAGCTTACATCACTAAATGGATCCAACAGGTTTTCCAAATGTTTATCGAATTGGCAGCCATTTTCAAATGATTTGAATATAGTTGACCAATCAGATTGTGTCTGTGCTGAAACCAGCGGGGCCGAGCATAGAATCAGACAAGAAAGTAAGTGGCGTATTTTATTTTTTATTATCGTCATTTTTAGTATTTTTCTTGATGAGGTCGTCTGAAAAGGTAAAGGCCTTGTGGATTTTTCAGACGACCTTTTCTCTTGATTAATGCGCCGCCCATTCAATCGAGTTCAAATCGATACCTTCTTTAAACATTTCCCACAGCGGAGACAGTTCGCGCAGTTTGCCGATTTTGGATTTAATCAGTTCTGCTGCGAATTGGACTTCTTCTTCAGTGGTCATGCGGCCGAAGGTGATGCGCAGGGAAGAGTGCGCCAATTCGTCGTTACGGCCGAGTGCGCGCAGGACGTAGCTTGGTTCGAGACTGGCAGAAGTACAGGCGGAGCCGCTGGATACGGCGAGTTCTTTGACTGCCATAATCAGGCTTTCGCCTTCGACGAAGTTGAAGCTGACGTTCAGGTTGTTTGGAGCGCGGTGTTCGAGGTCACCGTTGATGTAGACTTCTTCGATGCCTTCGATACCTTTGAGGAAGATATCGCGCAGTTTCAGGTAGTGCGCCATGTCTTGCTCGAGTTCTTCTTTGGCGATGCGGAAGGCTTCGCCCATGCCGACGATTTGGTGGGTGGGCAGGGTGCCGCTGCGGAAGCCGCGTTCGTGGCCGCCGCCGTGCATTTGGGCTTCGAGGCGGACGCGTGGTTTACGGCGTACATACAGGGCGCCGATGCCTTTAGGGCCGTATACTTTGTGGCCGGACATAGACAGCAAATCAACTTTGGCGGCTTCAACGTCGACAGGCACTTTGCCGCATGCTTGTGCTGCGTCAACGTGGAAAATGATTTTGCGTTCGCGGCAGATTTCGCCAATGGCAGGAATATCTTGAACTACGCCGATTTCGTTGTTTACCCACATTACGGAAACGAGGATGGTGTCTTCGCGGATAGCGGCTTTCAGCACGTCTAAGTCAACCAAACCGTTTTCTTGTACGTCCAGATAAGTTACTTCATAACCTTGGCGTTCGAGTTCACGCATGGTGTCAAGCACGGCTTTGTGCTCGGTTTTCACGGTAATGAGGTGGTTGCCTTTGGATTTGTAGAAGTGCGCCGCGCCTTTAATGGCGAGGTTGTTGGATTCGGTTGCGCCGCTGGTAAAAACGATTTCTTTAGAGTCGGCGTTAATCAGGGCTGCGATGTCTGCACGTGCTTTTTCTACGGCTTCTTCTGCTTCCCAGCCGAAGCTGTGGCTGTTGGAGGCTGGGTTGCCGAAAATATCGGACAGGTAGGGAATCATTTTTTCGGCAACGCGGCGGTCAACGGGAGTGGTGGCGGCGTAGTCGAGGTATACGGGGGTTTTGACGGTCATGGTTTGCTCTTTCGTTTGGTCATCTGCCTGCGGTCTTTGCCGCAAGTCGGTTTAATGAATGTGTGTAAAAGTAACGACATGACTGCTGTCGCTGCAGTTTTTTTGTTCAATGATGCTTTGCAGCGTAACGCTGCTGAGGTAATCATTGATGGTTTTGTTTAAGTTTTCCCAAAGGTCATGGGTCAGACAGGGGGCACCGTGGTGGCAGTTTGCTTTGCTGCCGCATTGTGTGGCATCCAGTCGGTCTTCGGCTGCGGAGATGATTTGTGCAATATTGATTTGCTCGGCGGGTGCGGCAAGGATATAGCCTCCGCCTGGGCCGCGTAGGCTTTCAACCAATCCGGCACGGCGCAGCTTGCTGAATAATTGTTCGAGGTAGGACAGCGATATGCTTTGTCGTTCGCTGATGGCACTGAGTTTGACAGCGCCGGTTTGCGCGTTCATCGCCAAATCTATCATGGCGGTTACTGCAAATCGCCCTTTGGTAGTCAGTCTCATGGTGTGGTTGCCTGTGTGGGGCGTTTTTATTAGTAGGGGAATTGTCTAATATCTGAGTGTTTCAGTCAAGTATGTGGCGGTTCGGTTTGATTGTTTGTTTAAATGGTGGCATGGGCTGATTTTTAAATCGGAAAATATTTTCCTTATTTTTCTGTAATTTGGACTTAAGGCCGTCTGAAAAAAGGCTATCAACCCTACAAATATCAGGGTTAAAATGTTTTGATTTAATATTGATACTGATATAGATTATCAAAATTATTCTTAAAATTTAGTTGTTTTGATGGAGTAAAATAATGAGGTGTTTGAAATGTTCAGACGGCCTTGACCATCCATCTTTACCTTAACAGAGGCAATCGACAATGAAATGTAATTTAAGCAAAATAACCTGTATCGAAGACTTGCGCCTTGTTGCCAAACGTAAAATGCCGCGTATGTTTTATGACTATATTGACTCAGGCTCTTGGACGGAAACCACTTATCGTGAAAACACTTCGGATTTTAAAGACATCCGTTTCCGCCAAAAGGTATTGGTTAATATGGAGGGGCGCAGTCTCGAAACCAAAATGATTGGGCAGGATGTGAAAATGCCGGTAGCGATTGCGCCAACAGGTTTCACGGGTATGGCGCACGCCGACGGTGAAATTTTGGCGGCGCGTGCGGCGGAAAAATTTGGTATTCCGTTTACGCTGTCGACCATGTCCATTTGTTCGATTGAGGATGTGGCTGAAAACACCAGCGCGCCGTTTTGGTTTCAGCTTTATGTGATGCGCGACCGCGAGTTTATGGAAAACCTGATTAAGCGTGCGAAGGATGCCAAATGTTCGGCTTTGGTATTGACCGCTGATTTGCAGGTCTTGGGTCAACGCCACAAAGACATCAAAAACGGCCTGTCCGCGCCGCCGAAACCAACCATTGCCAATTTAATCAATTTGGCGACCAAACCGGAATGGTGTATGAAAATGCTGAACACGGAACGTCGCACCTTCCGCAATATTGTCGGTCATGCGAAAAACGTGGGCGATTTGTCTTCGCTGTCTTCGTGGACTTCCGAACAATTCGACCCGCGCCTGAGCTGGGATGATGTGGCGCGCATTAAAGATTTGTGGGGCGGCAAGCTGATTATCAAAGGCATTATGGAGCCTGAAGATGCGGAAAAGGCAGCGAAAAGCGGCGCGGACGCATTGGTCGTTTCCAATCATGGTGGCCGTCAGCTTGACGATACCGTGTCCGCCATTAAAGCTTTGCCTGATGTGGTCAGCGCAGTTGGTAGCGATATCGAGGTTTGGATGGACAGTGGTATCCGCAGCGGTCAGGATATTTTGAAGGCTTGGGCTTTGGGTGCGAAAGGTACGATGATTGGTCGGGCGTTTCTGTATGGTTTGGGTGCGTATGGTGAAGAAGGCGTAACCCGTGCGCTGGAAATCCTGTATAAAGAAATGGATATTTCCATGGCATTTACTGGTTATCGCAATATTCAAGATGTGGATTCCAGCATTTTGCGTTCTACGCGTTGGGCTCAAGATGAATTTTAATTTTTAAACATAAGAAAAGGCCGTCTGAAAATCTGTTTTCAGACGGCCTTTTTATAGACGGCTATTTCTCGTTTTTGCGATACCATTCGATGAAGGCATCGGGTTTGACAAAGCCTAATAAGGCTTCGCTATGACTGCCGTCGGCGCGGACAACAAACACGCCCGGAGGACCGAAGAGGCCGTATTCTTTCAGTAAGGCCTGATGGTCGGGAGTGTTGGCAGTTACGTCGATTTGGAAGAAGCGCTGCATATCGACCGCTTCGTGTACCTGCGGTTGGTTGAGCGTGTAGGCGGCCATTTCTTTGCAGGATACGCACCAGTCGGCGTAGAAATCAATCAGCACGGGCTTGCTTGGATCGGCTTTCAAGGCGGCATCCATAGCGGCTTTGAGTTCGCTGACATCGGTAAACATCTTGCCGTGGTCGGTTTCTTGTCCGGCTTCGGATGGCGGAACCAGCGTTAAGAAGTGGTGGAGGGCGGTGGTTTGTTTATTGAGGCTTTGCCAGCCAAACCATGAGCCGCCAATCAGCAGTAAAAAGCCCAATACGGCGGCAACCGTTTTCAGACGGCCTTTTTGTTTGCCGGATTTCGCTAAAAGCATAAGGGCGGGAACAATCATCAGCAAGGTGTAGAGGCTGACTACTGCGAAATAAGGCAGATGCGGTGTAGCAAGGTATACGGCAACAGCCAGCAAGATGAAGCCGAATGCGTATTTGATGCCGTTCATCCAGTCGCCTGCTTTAGGCAGGATATGGCCGCCGAATGTACCGATGATGATGAGCGGCACGCCGGTGCCGAGTGCCAAGACATAAAGCGCAAGACCGCCCAATACGGCATCGCCGGTCTGGCCGATATAGCCCAAAGCAAATGCCAGCGGAGGCGCAACGCAAGGGCCGACAATCAGGGCGGACAAAATACCCATGATGAAGACGGAAATGATTTTGCCGCCGGAGAGTTTGTTGCTTTGGTTTTGGAAATAGGATTGGACGGAGTTGGGCAGTTGGATATTGAAGAGGCCGAACATGGACATAGCCAGTACCACCATCAGCGCGGCGGCGGCAAGTACGACCCAAGGCTGTTGCAGCCATACGGTCAACAGCGCACCGGTCAAACCGGCAATCACGCCGACCAAGGTATAGGTCAATGCCAAGCCTTGTACATATACCATAGACAAGGTAAACGCGCGGCCTTTGCCGGCTTTTTTATCGCCCACGACAATACTGGAAACAATCGGCAGGAGCGGATACATACAGGCGGTAAAGCTTAAGCCCAAACCTGCGACAAAAAACGCCAACAGGTTGGCGTTTAAAGTATCCCAAGAGAGCTTGAAGCGGCTGCTGTCGGGATTGTTTGTAGCGGGCTGCGTGGGCATTTGGCCGTCTGAAGAGGCGGACGGTTGCAAGAATCGGTCTTTGGCAGAAACCGGCTCATCGCTTTGCGGCTGGTAAACCCCGTTGCCTTTTACGTCAAACTCGGTGTCCACCGGCGGATAACACACACCCACTTCGGCGCAGCCTTGATAAGTCAGTGTCAGTTTGTATTGCGGCGCGGCTTGTTTGTAAGGCAGGTCAACCTGTGCGGTATGGTGGTAAACCGTTTGTTTGCCGAAGAATTCGTCTTCTTTTTCTTCGCCTTTGCTGAATTTGGGTTCGGCCAAGACTTTGTCAGGATTGGTCGCTGCAACGATTTTGGACTGGTACATATAGTAGCCATCAGCGATTTTGAACTGCACGCTGATGCCTTGGTCGGTTACATTGACTTGAGGTACAAAGGCTTGCTCGGGGGGCAGCAAATCATTGGCATCTACTGCGAATGCGAAGCTGCTCAAGCCTAAAAATGCAATGAGGAAATAAAGGAATTTTTTCATAATATCCACGGATATGCCGTTGAGAAACCGTCATTATAAATGATGGGAAAACAATCGGCTTAATTTAAGTTAAAGATTACGCGAGTTGTCTAATTCTTTTGAATTATATCGGATTGCAGTTAACCTTACATGAGCGATAGTCTCATGTTATCGTTCAATTTATGCCAAAGGCCGTCTGAAACGTTCAGACGGCCTTTGTTGCTATTTGGCTTAACTTTAAGGATAAGCGATATAAGCGTAAGCGGAATGGTTGTGTATCGATTCGAAGTTTTCGCTTTCGACGACGAATGATTCGATGCGTTTGTCTGCAATTAACACCGTGGCCACATCACGAACCATGTCTTCGACAAACTTCGGATTTTCGTATGCTTTTTCCGTTACATACTTCTCGTCAGGGCGTTTGAGCAAGCCGTAGAGCTGGCAGCTTGCCTGTGCTTCGACGTAATCGATGATTTCTTCAATGCCTACATCCGCGTTTGCAATCAGGCTGACGGTCACATGCGAACGTTGGTTGTGCGCGCCGTATTGGGAAATTTCTTTGGAACACGGACACAAGGAAGTAACCGGAACCATCACTTTCAAGCTGTGGCTGTATGTACCGTTTTTGATTTCGCCGGTCAGGGTGACATCATAGTCAAGCAGCGATTGGATGCCGGAGACAGGCGCACTTTTCTTGCGGAAAAACGGGAAGGAAACGCTGATTTTGCCGGAATGGGAATCCAACAGGGCAACCATATCGGCGGTCAGCTTGTGCAGCGTATCGAAATCCAAAGCATCGGTTTGTTTTTCCATCAGGGCGACAAAGCGCGACATATGCGTGCCTTTTTGGTCGGCAGGCAGGAAAACCGTCATGGTCAGGCGGGCGACGGTGGATTGTTCGCCTTCTTTGCTTTTAAGCGAGATTGGAAAGCGCAGGTCTTTAATGCCGACCTGATTAATCGGCAGGTTGCGTAAATCGCGGCTGGATTGCACGTCTGCAATGGCGTTCATGCGTGGTATGTCCTTCATGATAGGATTGTTGAGATGCGTGTGGAGGGAATCGGCTCGTATCGGCCGATTTGCAAATGCGAGATTATATCACTTGCTTTATCTGCCTGCATTGATTGTTTCTATTTTTCAGATAGTGATAAAATCTTCGATTATTCACATCTATATAGGCAGAGACCAAATGAAATTCGCCACGAAAGCCATTCATTCCAGCTACGATTGCGACGAACACAACCGTGCGCTGATGCCGCCGATTTATCAAAACAGTATGTTTGCGTTGCACGAGATTGGCGAAAATGTGCCTTACCGCTACTCGCGCCTGAGCAACCCGACCCGTCAGGTATTGGAAGATACCGTTGCCGATTTGGAGCACGGTGCGGCCGGTTTTGCGTTTTCCAGCGGCATGGCGGGGATTGATGCCGTATGGCGTACTTTCCTGCGCCCGGGCGATACCATTGTCGCAGTCGCCGATATTTACGGCGGCGCTTATGATTTATTGGTCGATGTTTATCAAAAATGGGGTGTGAACGTTGTTTTTGCCGATTTGGGCAATCCGGATAATCTGGACGAGCTGCTTAAAGCGCACAATGTCAAACTGGTTTGGCTGGAAACGCCGTCCAATCCGCTTTTGCGCTTGGTGGACATCAAAGCGCTTGCCGCGAAAGCCAAAGCAGCCGGTGCGCTGGTCGGCATCGACAACACCTTTGCCACGCCGTATCTGCAACAGCCGTTGGATATGGGCTGTGATTTTGTGTTCCATTCCGCTACCAAATATTTGTGCGGCCATTCGGACGTACTGATGGGCGTAGTCGTTGCCAAAACCAAAGAGCTGGCGCAGCCTTTGCACGACATGATGGTGCATACCGGCGCGATTGCAGGTCCGATGGATTGTTGGCTGGTGTTGCGCGGTATTAAAACACTGGCTCTACGCATGAACGCCCATTGCCAAAACGCACTCGAAATCGCGCGCCGTTTGGAAGCCCATCCTGCCATTGAAAAAGTGTTCTATCCCGGCCTGCCGTCTCACGAACATTACGAACTCGCCCAAGCACAAATGCCCAAAGGCATCGGTGGCGTGGTTACGGTTTACCTCAAAAACGACACGCGTGAAGCGGCCAATAGTGTGATTAAAAACATGAAACTGGTCAAAATGGCTTCTAGCCTTGGCGGAGTGGAAAGTTTGGTCAACCATTGCTATTCCCAATCCCACAGCGGCGTGCCGCATGATGTGAAAATGGAAATGGGCATCAAAGTCGGCCTGCTGCGTTTCTCTGTCGGTATCGAAGATGTGGACGATATTTGGAACGATATTTCCAAAGCATTGGATACGACTTTGTAAATAAGGCTTAAAGGCCGTCTGAAGGTGGATAGTTTTTCAGACGGCCTTTAAATTATGGTGATTAAGATGAATATCCCTGAAAAATTTATTCGTCCATTCCCCTCTCCGGAAGAAGTTTTTTCTGAAGAGATAGAGCGACACGCGAAACATTTTTTACCCATTTGTTCGCTTAATCTTCAATTTATACGTCCTGATAGTGAAGAGTTTTGGATACATTTCGTCCAGCCTGCGGAAATTCATTCGGGTTGCGTAGGTGAGCATACATCGGCATTTCATGACCGCTATAATTTTGAGGACAGTATTTGTTTTGATGTCGATGAGAACGGTAAATATCGATTTAATGGCGATTGGCATTTTTTTATTTTGGAAAACAAGGAAATGCCGTCTGAAATTAAAACCAGAATAATGGAACAGGCGCAAAAGATTGCGGAAAAACAGGGTATGAGTTTTGATCAGGCAGCTTGGTATAAAACGCCGCATATTTATCGGCAGGATACGCAGGAAGAATTAGAAAACGTATATAGAATCAATCATCTTTGTTTTAATGCCATCAAAAATTTGTATCTGAAATATGGAAAATTCCTTCAGGGATATGTACCCATTGAGCTGGACAGTAAATATACTTTGGAAGAATTGGTTGCATTGAAGGAAGCTGCAGATTCACAATGTCAGGATGACGGGTTGGATAGAGATTTGATTGAGGATGCCGGCGGATTATCAGAGGGTATGTTGGAAGAAGGTTTTAACCATATTGATGGAATGTTCCAAGAAGAGTACGGTAATTTAGTGGATACACCCAAACGAGATGATGGAAAAGTTTTTTCTTATGTCGGCTATTTGAGCGGATATAAATTTCAGGAATATGGTTGCGATGAGTTGTACCTATTTTTTGATGCGGATAGTAAAAAAGCCGTTGTCCGTTTGGTGTACAGTTAGACGATAAAGAAGATTTCTAAAAAAGGATGAGTCATGAAAACCCTTATTTCAGCAATGATTGGTGCATTTGTATTGGTTGCTTGTTCTACGCCTGCCGATAAGCCTTTATCAAGTCAGCCACATATTTCTTCTAGCAAATCATCTGAATCAAAGCAAATGAAAATGCCTACTTTAGCCGCTAAATGGCGTGTTGTCGCTTTCAATAAATTCACTGAAAAAGAATTGGCAGATAAAAACGCCTATTTGGATTTCAGCAAAATGCCTAAGGCTTATGGCAATATGGGTTGCAACGGTATGATGTTTCAAGCGAATGTAATCGGAGCGGACAAAATTGATTTTGGCCATATTGCGGTAAGTATGATGCTGTGTGAAGACATGAAGCTGGAAGATGCGTTTTTGCGTAAACAAAGCGTGTGGAACTATCGTTTTGATGGTAACGATTTGATTTTGGAACAAAAAGGCATCAATATCCGTTTGCGCCGTGAATAATCTTAAAGGCCGTCTGAAAATAAATATTTCAGACGGCCTTTTGAATCTTTATAATAAGCCCTATTTGAAACTGATACCGAATATCAAGGAAACCTATTATGGCAGCTTCTCCAGAAGCCAAGTTTACAGAAGAAAAAGTCTTGTGGATCAAACACTATACGCCCAAGCTGATGACTTTTGCCATCAGCCGCCCTGAGTCCTACCGTTTTTCGGCAGGGCAGTTTTCGCGCCTTGGTTTCCGTGACGGCGAGGGCTTTATTTGGCGCGCGTATTCTGTCGTGTCTGCCGAATACGCCGATACGCTTGAGTATTTCGCAGTATTAATCGAAGGCGGCCCGATGTCGGCGCGTTTTGCTGCGATGAAAGAGGGTGATACTATTTTGCTGGATAAAACGGCTACCGGTTTCCTCTTGCCCGAGCGTTTCCCCGACGGCAAAGATTTGGTTATGCTCTGCACGGGTTCAGGCATTGCGCCTTTCCTCTCTATTATTGAGCAGCCTGAAATTTGGCAGCGTTTCGACCGTTTGGTTTTGGCGCATTCCGTCTCTTACGCCGACGAGTTGATTTTCAACCAGCGCCTTGCCGATTTGAAAGAGCATCCGCTGATTGAAGAATATTTCCATAAATTCACTTTTGTTCCGGTCACCACGCGTGAGGAAACGGAAGGCGCATTGAGTGGCAAACGGATTCCCGAATTGCTGAAGAATGGCGGCTTGGAAGAAAAAGTCGGCTTCAAGTTCACCAAGGCCGATACGCGCTTTATGGTCTGTGGCAATCCGGCAATGGTCAAAGACACTTTCCAAGCCTTGATGGATTTGGGCTACGCTATGCACCGCAACCGCATCCCCGGCGAAATCATGATGGAAAATGGTTTCTAAATTCATTTGCAATATACGGCCGTATATAGAAGTGTACAAACCTGCTTATAAACAGTATATTAAGCGGGTTTTTATTTTGCCTGTAATATACGGCGATATACGGAAAACCACTCAAAGCAACATTAATCAGGGGGGATTTTCTGGGGTATATTTTGTGAAGGTTAGGAAAAATGGCGGAATCCAACCGTTTGACGCAGCGGAAAATTGACACGGCAAAGCCGGGGGATAAGGCTTATAAGCTTTACGATGGCGGCGGGCTGTTTTTGTTTGTGCATCCTGCCGGTGGGAAATACTGGCGGCTGAAATATCGGTACGGTGGTCGTGAAAAGGTGTTGTCTATCGGTGTTTATCCGGTCGTGACCCTTAAGGCGGCGCGTGATGCGGCTTTTGAGGCAAAGCGGCAGCTTTATGAGGGGATAGACCCGGGTGCGTTGAAGCGATCTGCAAAACAGGCGGCGCGGGCGGCGGCCGGTGGGCAAAGTATGGTCGATTTGGGCGCAGCATGGTATGAATCGCGTGTGGGTAAGCTGGCTAAAAATACGTTGGATGGCGACAGGGCGAGCCTTGCGCATATCAATGAATTTTTCCGAAAGAATACGGATATTAATTCCATTACGGCGCTGGATATGTCTGAGTTTGTTGAATGGATGAATGCCAAGAATATACCGGCGCGTGCAACGCGTGTGATGCAGATTGCTGAAGCGGTGTGGGATTATGCTGTTCGTAAGGGCATAATTATCAGTGATAGGCGTAATCCTGTCGAAACAGCCAAAGGGTTGCTTACGCCTTATCAATCAAAACCGGAAGCGCATTTGGCTGAGAGCGAGTTGCCGTTGTTTTTTTATTCGCTCCTGAAAGATGAAAGAATTACGGCTTTGGCCAAGTATTTGGTATTGCTTACTGCGCTTATTGCACCACGGAGTGGATCGATAGTGGCCAGCCGGTGGGAAAATGTGGATTTGGATCGTAAAGTCTGGCTTATGCCGGGTGAAGATATGAAGATGCGGAATGATTTTTTGATTCCGCTGTCTGATTGGTCGGTGGCATTGCTGTCTGAGCTGCGTAAGGCAACGGGGCGGCATGAATTTGTTTTTCCGGCCATGAGGAATGATAGTGTATCGGGTACTGTTGGCGTGAAGCTTGGGCATCAGGCGATTAAGCGGTGTGGTTATGATGGGCAGACTGCCGGTAAATCGAATGCTACCATGCACGGCTTTCGGCACTTGATGACGAATATTTGCCTGGTGAACGGCAAGGATATTCTGACGATGGATTTGGCGCTTGGGCATGTGAGTAAATCGGCGTTAAAGCGAGCGGGGTTTTCTTCTTTACCGCATTATCTGACAGCTCAGGAATTCAGATTTAATGAGCGGCGTGAACTGGCGCAATGGTATAGTGATTATTTGCGCCGGTATTATGATCAGGCTGTGGCGCGGCTACATGGGGAAGGGATAACGGATTTCTTCGGTAATTGGAAGATGTTTTATCAGGATTGAGATTATGAAACAGGCCGTCTGAATTTCAGACGGCCTTTGTGTTGTCACTGGTTTGGTTTTTGTTGCTGTTTTTGATTTCTGTGGTTTATATCGTTGGTTAGTTTGTTCAGTAGCGGCGCGGTTTGAGCGTGGGCTTGGATTAAGTGGCCGTAGTCGGCCAGGCTTAATATTTCGATTGCTTGTTCGGTGGCGGATTCTAGTATTTTGATTTCGTCGCCGGTGGCTACGAAGCGGCCGATGTTGTTTTTTCGGATTTGTTGGGCTTCTAGTGTGTCGCTGACGTGATTTACAAAATAATCGCGGGCGATGCTTAGTTTGATGCGGGCGATTTCTTGTACGGTGTCATCGGTTTGGATTTTGGTACTTTGTAGGATGAGGACTAATTCAACCATGAGGTAATTGGTACAGCAGGCAGCCCATAAGTCGGTCTCGTTGGCTGTTCCTGCTTTCAGGCGGTCGATGTACTTCAGCAGCGGGCTAGTGGCTTTGTCGATTTCGTTGATGGTCAGACCGCGCCGGCTGGTTTTCATGATGGCTATCATGTGTGGGGGTATGCCGTCAAAGGTTTTGGGTTGGTACCGTTTTCTTTTTTTCATGCTGCGTCCTTGGTGTGCCATCGGCCCAATAGCTGAACCGATGGCGGATAGTGCGTTCGATGATGATTTGGATGATGATCAGGGCTAATTTAATGATGGCGGGCATGTTTTACTCGTATACAATGCCGCCGCCGATTAATTCGGGATGGGCGTCAAAATCGATGCAGCCATGATCGGGATTGCACTCTTCGGTGGCTGTATTTTCGTGGTGGGCAATGGCTGGGGCGCAACCATAACCGAGTGCGGCGGCTAGGATGGCGATGATTAGTGTGTAGCGGATTTTCATTTCAGACGGCCTTTCTTAAAAATATCGGGGATTGCGTCCATTAATGATTCTGCAACCATTTCGGCGCGGTCTTGCGTTAATGCTTTAAAAATTCGGTCTTGCTTTGAGCGATTTGGAAATTTGAATTGCCATGTGGAGTTGATCGATTTAACTGTTCCACTTGCTTCGAAATGTGAATTCGGGATATTAAGCACGAATATCGATTGGTAGTTATTGCGATGCTGTGTTTGAATTTTCAGCATGAGCCGGCCATATTTTGTGCGGTAGATTTTACGTTTCATTTCACATGCTCCCTAAATGAATGGTTTGTACTAATTCTTTGAGTGCGGTTTTGACCGCTTGCTGTGGTTCGCGGTGTCCGCCGGTTCTGACGAGGTTTTCGCCGGATTCGTTGCGGATTTGGCAGCTGTAGTAGGTCAGATAGTTGGTTGTGGTGTTAGCGTTTACGTCAATTCGCAATAGGTAGGTTTCTTGAACTTGGGTAGTCATGCGGCGGCTCCTTTTGGGTTGTTGGTTTTTGCGGCTTGAGCGGCCAACCATGCGTCTATGTTGGATTCAAGCCATACTGTTACGTTGCAGGCGATTTTGAAGGGTTTGGGGAAAGTGGCGTCATAGCGGGTGTTGTCGGGGTTGCATTTTGCCCAGACAAAGGGAATGCTGACCCCCAGTTTTTCGGCGACTTGTTTGGCGCGAAGGGCGCGGTCGGTATATTTTTCTGAAGTCATGGCGGTTTCCTTTGTTGTTTATTTCGATAGTTGTAGTTTAGTAAACACTTAATTCATAGTCAAGCAAAAAGTTTATTATTTGTTCAATAAATATTAAATTATCTGATTTTTAAGGGAATTTAATTTGCAAAAAAAAACGCCTAACGGGACTGGTGGTAGGTGGTTTTGGATGTTTAGGTGAAAAAAAACCGCCCAGTGGGCGGTTTTTTTAAGGGGAGGGATTAGGTGGCGGTTCGGTATTGTTATGAGTGGTAAGGAAGCCAAGAAAAAAACAGAGGATGGCTCTCGGAGAGAATATGGTTGTGTGTTTTCATTCTTACATAAATGCGGTCGTTGTCTGAAACGGGTAGTCCGCTGATTGTTTGGTGTAGCATGAATGACGCGTTTTCTTCTGTATAACTGCCGTCATATGGTGGAATCTCAAATGCGGAGATTACATCATTGTTGCGGACGATCTCCAGAAAAATTTGACGGGTTTGCAAGGTCTGTATATCCATACCTTTGGCGGAAAATGAAATAGACAGGCACAGACGGCCTAAAATGGCTTGTTGTGTCGGGATATGGCATATATCGGGGAATATACCTATCAGACTGTATTTGTCATTTTCCGCATGGCGGATGATTTCATCGCAATAGTGGACATTTAGGTGGATCATGCCTGCTCCATATATTTGTACTGCCGTTCGAACGCTGCACGAACCTCAAGCGGGGAAACGCCTAATGCGTTTGCCAGTTTCTGTACAGTTTTATCTTGCAGGGATTGTTTGCTGTTTTCGATGCGGGACAGATAGGGTTGAGGCAAGCCTGCGGCGGTTGCCAATTCAGACTGTGTAAACCTCTTTTTCATCCTTAGGCTGACAAATGTCTCCCCGCCTGCTTTGAGGGCTATTTTATCGGCAATTTTCGCTGCCGCCCTGTCCATCGCTGCTTTTCGGCGCGGATTTTTCCGCACATGCTCAATATGCTCTGCGGCGGGGGTAGTGTTGGGGCTGATCGGTTTGACGCATTTAATCTGCCCGTTTATCCGCAGGCAGTTTATGTGGGTGACGGGGGTGGCGGATGTAGGTGTTGATACTGTGCAGGCGGCCACGGCAACAGTGAGTGTTGCACCCATTTGGAACAATGTGCCGTTAGTTGGAGTACAGTTCTTCATAGTCTTTGATAATCCGTTTTGTGATTGGGTGTTCTGCCTGATAGTGAAATTTGTCTGTCTTCTTGTTTACAACAGCCAATATATCTATGCGGCGGATATACGCGCCGTTTGGCTGTTTTTCATGGCATGGTGCGTAAATTATTCTGTATCCGGCGACTTCTTCGCTGTCAGATCGGACGCGTAAAACTTTGATGTCTTTTTTCCACAATGACAATATGGGTTTCACTTCCAAATCAATCGGGCCTATGGTTTCGCCATATTCTCTGAAGTATTTGTTTTTGTATAAGCCATCAAAAATAGCAGAGTCCGCCTGAATCATCTCAATGATGTTCTCGAGATAAGCGACCGCGTCTTCGTCTTTTTCAAAGAGGCGGTCTAAATCCTGCTCGGCGTTAAAGTGGACGGTCAGCTCCATGCGTGCCCTTTTTTATATATTATATCTTTTTAGTTATACCGCGCAATATGCGGTAATAAATCAGTTATTCAAATATTTTAAATCCATAGCCTTCTGCCGGTAACAGTCTTTTTTCTGCTACATCTCTTCGAGCTTCCACGCGCCTTTGATTTTGCCGCAGATTTTAAGCTGTTCAAGGTCATGCTTCTCTACAGTTTCGGTTTCGTAGCGTTTGTTGTCGCTTAGGATTTTGACGCCGCCGGTAACGGTACGTTGCAGGCGTTTGGCGCGCAGGCCGTCGGAAACATGAATCAGGTATACGCCGTCTTCCATCATTTCAGTAACGGCGGTGTCGACAAATATAACGTCGCCTTCATCAATAGTTCCTGCCATGCTGTCGCCGCGTGCGGTGATGATTTTGATGTGGGAGAGGTTTCCGCCGAATTTGTCTTTTGCCCACAGGCGCGATACGTTGACGTAATCGACGACTTCCGCGGGCAAGTTTTCGATACCATTGCCGCATGCCGCTTCGATGTTGAGGCGTTCAAAGCGGATTTGTTGATCGTCATCTGAACCAATCGGACTGTTTGGCGTGGAGTCCAAATAATATCTTCCCATGCCGTAGTCTTCTTCCAGCCGTCTGCTGACTTTTTCGCCAAAAGATGCTTTGCCGCTCATCAATTGAGACAGGAGGCTTTTGTCTTTTGTCGGTAGGGTTTTGTCTTCAAAGAATTTTTTTAAATTTTCAATCCGTATTTCTTTCAATTCTGACTTATTCATAGCTATATCTCCCAGCAGTAATATTCATATTCTATTTAGTTTCTACTAAACAAACAAATAATAAATATATTTGCTTTTTAGTTTAATGACTGTTAAACTTGTTTAATGTTTAAAAATGGAGCAGATATGACTCACGCTGAATTTATTAAAACGCTTTCGACTAAGCGTGGAGCAAGGTCGGAATATGCCCAAAAGTTGGGTTTGTCTCTGTCGTTTTTATGGCAAATCGAAAACCGAAAGGCTGTAACACCGAAGCGGTGCTACGAAAATGTAATTTTGCTTACCAATGGTCGGGTTTCTGTATCCGACCTGATTTCCGAAACGAGATCATAGCCTTGGTACGGATTTCTCATTTTTCCCCCCATTACTGATTAACGCGCAATCAGTGATTCAGCCTGCCCTCTCAAGGGGGGGGCAGGCCTTTTTTACGCCTAAAAAATGTGCAGGACAAACGGATATGGAAAACAAACTGGATTTTAAAACGGTTGCCGATGCGGCTTTGAATGCGGTGGACAACCTGCTTGCGGAATGGCTTCCGTCAGGCAAATACAAAGGGCATGAGTTCTTCGCCCTGAATCCGACGCGGGCGGATAAGCATCTTGGCAGTTTTGCGGTCAATACGCATTCGGGCGCGTGGGCGGATTATGCGACGAACGATGCAGGCGGCGATTTGGTCAGCCTCTATGCCTATCTTTTCTGCAACGGACGGCAGGGGGACGCGCTAAAAGCGGTCGCCGAGCGGCTGCGCATCGGCAATTTCGGAGCGGTCGAAAGGAAGGAATGGGACGGCGAGCCGAAGACGGGTAAGTCGAAACGGGAAAGCTGGCAGCCTATTGCGCCGTTCGATGAAGGCCGTCTGAAATATCTGGAAGGCAGTCAGGTTTACCGTCTTTGTAAAAATGAGCGGGCGGAAGGCTTGCGGGCAGTGTACCGCGATGCGGACGGCAAGCCGCTTTGCGTTGTGCAGCGCTTTATAGACCAGGACGGCGGAAAATCCGATTTGCCGTTTGTGTGGGCGAAAAACAGCGAGGGTGTAGAGAAGTGGACAAGCCGCCGCCTAAAGGATCCACAGCCGCTGTTCGGGTTGGATACTTTGGCGGAAAGGCCTGATGCGCCTGTTTTGATTGTCGAGGGCGAAAAGTGCAAGCTGGCGGCAGAGGCGTATTTTGATTTGAAGGGCTGGGTTGCCGTGTCTTGGCTGGGCGGTTGCAACGGCTGGAAAAAGGCGGATTGGTCGCCGCTTGCCGGGCGCAATGTGCTGATTTGGCCTGACTGCGATTCCCAGCGGGAAAAGCTGTCGAAGAAGAATGAGGCGGCGGGTGTGAAGCCGTCGGATATGCCGTATCTGCCGTGGCGCGGACAGCCCGGCATGAAGGCGGCGCTGGGGATTGCCCAAGTTCTCAAGGAGTCGGGCTGTACGGTCAAAATCGTGAATATTCCGAATCCGGGCGTGTGGCCGTCGGGCTACGATATTGCAGACGTGATTTCGGATACCGAGCCGCTGACGACGGTGCGTGAGATGATGGCGGATACGCTGGTTTTCCCGTTTTCAGACGACATTGACGGGCAGCCTTTCCCGCGCCTATCCGATAAGGAGCGTGCGGCGCAAAATGCGCCCACGGCAACGAAAGGGGGCGGCGGGGACGGCGATGATGCGGAATACGACGGAGAAAATCCGCGTTTGGCGGAATTGTTGAAAAATTACGCGCAAATTGGGTTGAAAGAGAAGGTTTTGAACTTGGAAACAGGGGAATCTTTCAGCCGAAGCCAGTTGGAAAAAGTGTTTTCGCGTCCTGCCGTGCTGACTTGGTTTCATCTGCGCGATAAAAACAAGCTATCGGAGCTTGAGGCGGGGATTTTAATCAAACAGAAAAAATTGGAGGCGATGGCGGTTGTCAGCCCCGTTTTTAAAAACGCGCTTGCCCGCTATATCTACCTAGACGGGACGACGGACGCCTACGACAGGCAGTTGGAAGCTATCGTGTCGCTGGCGGCGGTCAAGGCTGCCGTGCCTGAAGAATTTGACGACTGGAGCAAGTCGCCCGCTCGCCTCGTCTGTCCGATGAGCAATTATGTGTTTGAGCCGGATATGCCGCAAGGTGTGGTGTATAAAAACGAGAAATTAAGCCATATCAATGCGTTCAAGGGCTTGCCGAAAAAGGCTGAAGCGCCTGAAAAGCCGTTCGCGCCGGAAACGCCGCTGGCTGAATTGGAAAAACATTTTCCGAAATGTGCAAACATTATCGGGCTGGTACGGCATTTGTGTTCGGGCAACGGCAATTTGAGCGAGGCTTGCACGGAATGGGTTCTAAACTGGCTTGCCTGCCGTTTCAGGCGGCCAGCCGAAAAGCCCGCTACCGCATTGGTGTTTATCTCCGAAACGCAGGGCGTGGGCAAATCGACGTTTGGCGAGAAGGTCGTCAAAGAGCTTTTCGGCGAGTATCTGCGCCAACTCGACCAAAACGCGCTGGAATCGCGCTTCAATGCGTCGCTGCTGTTTGCACTGGTTACGATATTCGAGGAAATCAGTCCGTCAGACGAGCGGCTGAACGTCATCGGCAAACTGAAAAACATGATTACGTCGGATGTGATTATGGTGGAGCGTAAAGGGCGCGATGCAGAAAAACACAACGACTTCAATTCTTTTATCATTTTCTCGAACGACGAGCGGTCTATCCCCATCGAAAGCAACGACAGGCGGTTTATGGTCTTGTCGTGCAACCGCAAGTATTCGGACGCGCAATACGAGGCATTGCAGGCGGAAATCGACAACGGCGGAGTGGACGAATTCGCGCGGTTTCTCTATGCGCTGCCGCTGATGTATTCGGACGGTGATACGCGGCGGGCATTCACGCCGCATACCAAGCCGCTGACGACAGAAATCAAACGGCGGATGATCAACCTGAACAAACCTTCTTGGGAAGCTTTTCTGGACGACTGGTGGCGCGGCGATTTGGGCTTGCCCTTCATCTCCTGCGCTGCGGGCGATTTGTGGTCGGCATACAAGAAATGGTGCATAGATACCAAGACTTTCTATATGCAGCAGAAGAATTTTTATGCAAATATAGCAAAACGCTTGGCGGATTTGCGAAGCACGGTTACAATCCACGGACAGCCGAAAAAAGTACGGTTTTTCGCCGTGCCACATTCGTGGCTGTCGCCCGACAATCAGGAGAAGTTTCCGCCGCCGAATACCGACAAGACCGAACGTGGTTCTGAAGGGTCGGTTTCAAAGGCAGATTATTACGGCAGGCAGATAGAAGCATTTGCCCTTGCCTCGGATTCTGACCGGTTTTAGGCGTTTGGACGGGGTTGGACACCGTTTGGACGGGGTAAGAGTCGGAAAAAATCCCTTTAAAAACATCGTTTAGACCGTTTGGACGGTTTGGACAGGGTAGTTATCCCATACGCGCGAAGATATACATTTATCTTCGCGCTTTTATTTTTTCTTTTTATACACCTTGTCATATTTTGTTTTTATTTTTTTCTTCTTATACGCGGATTTTTATAAAAAAGTATGTCCAAACGGTCTAAACGATGATTTTAAAGGGAAAAAAGGTGTTTTAAAAGTTGTCCAACCCTGTCCAAACGGTATATTTCCCCGTCTAAATCTTGATTTTTAAGGTTTTTTCGAAATGTCGGTAATTTTGATATGTGGTAAGATACGGACAAGGAGATGAAAATGAAGCATTTGAAGAATATTTGGGAAGGTATGGGGCTGATTTCCTCCGTATTATCCGAGCCGAAAGCCTATCCTGACACAAGGAACGGTTTTGCACGAGACCATGCAAGACTGATACGGGACGCCCGGCGCGTTGCCGGTGAACTCAACGAGAAGGCGGAAAAGGTTTATGGCAAGCAAAAATACGCGGATTAGTGCGAAAAACAGAACGGGCAATGAAGTCAGTCTGTCGCACAGTCAGACCGACAGCCCGATTATCGATGTTGCATCATTGGAGCGGTTGCAGTCTTTCCGTCCCGATTTGGTGGATTTTGTCATCAATCAGACGCGCGAAGAGGCGGAAAACCGCCGAAAAGAGGAAAAGCGGATCGTTACATTTACCTTTATCGAACGGATAGGTGGTTTGCTGCTTGCCGCCTTTATATGCAGTTTCGGCGTTTTCGGTTCTGTCTATGCGCTAAATCAGGGTAGCGAAAAGCTTGCAATGACGATTGCAACGGTATCTATCGGTACACTTGCCGTTGCTTTTTTGAAACGAAGATAACAACTGGTTGAAAAATGCCGTCTGTTTCAGACGGCATTTTTTGTTATAATATGCGCTTAAAAATTAAAGCCCTGCGGACTCCGACGGGGCTAGGGATGGTCGGTGCGCGAAGAAATCGACTGATAAATGACTATTGATGATTTGCTTGCCCGTTGGGGCTTTTGGCGTTCGGTTCGGGATGATAACGGACTGGGTTATGCAACCAGTGCGGCAAACCGTGCAATGGCAGGTGATGCGAATACGGGCGGAACGCGTCCGTTGCTGCCTTATGGGGTGGACGCGGATTCGGTGTTTTCTGCGGTGGACAGGGTGGTGATGAAGGAATTGCCTGCGTTCCATCGGGAGGTGTTGCTGTTGCGCTATTCAGGCGGTATCGGCGATGAGTACAAGAAGGTCAGCGTCGAAAAGGCGATGGCAGAGAAGTGCGGCTGCTGCGTCCGCTTGTTCTACAAATATTTGAAAGACGCTAAAGCCTTGCTGTGCGTGGCTTTGAGTAGCAGTGAAGCGGGCAGGCTGTTAAACGGTTGTTAAAAACTGCTTGCGCTTCGTGCAGTGAAATGTTTAAATTATGGAAAACTGCGGTTTCGTGCGTAACGAGACCACAGTTTTTTTATTGTCATTACCCGTATAGGCCGTCTGAACCGCCATTCAGACGGCCATTTCTTTGGGGTGGATATGATAAAGATTAAAGCGGATGCCCGCGAAACCGTGCGCTGGTTTGATAATGTGCAGAAAAAACAATTGCCGTTTGCGTGTAGTCGAGCTTTAAACGCTGTGGCAAAAGATGTTAAGACCGCCGAACAAACGGAAATGAAGTCGGTCTTTGCTGCACCGAAAGCTTATACCGTGAATTCGGTTTTCGTCCGAAAGTATGCGCGTAAGACTGATTTAACCGCTGTTGTTGATTTTAAAGACGGTGGCCGTGGGCGCAGTGCTGCTAAATATCTTGCGGCGCAAATCGAAGGCGGAAGCCGTAGGCAGAAAGCGGTGGAATCGTTATTGATTGGCCGTGGGTTAATGCCTGCCGGAATGAAGATTGTTCCGGCTGCGGTCAAGCTGGATCAGTACGGTAACATAACGCTTGGCACGTTCAGGCGCTTGGTTGCCGGCGTGGCGGCGGGTACGCACTTTGCGCTACATCGTCAGCATGGCAAGCTTGAGCCTGGACTTTATCAGCGTAGTAAGCGCGGCAAGGTTAAGCCCTTGCTGATTTATGTGAGTGGTGCCAGCTATGGTAAGCGATTTAAATACTTTGAAACGGCAGAACGTACAGTTCAGTCCAAGTATCGTCAACACTTCGATAGGGAGTTGGCAAATGCTGTGGCAACAGCCCGTTAGGTACTTCCGCCGTCGCTGGACACGCGGGTGATTCGCGCCGCGTTTTTTGTGAAGCGACAGGGGGCGTTAGCTTCCTTACTTGGTTTTGTTCCGATGATTTTTGTGTGTGATGTGAGTTTTATGGGTGGCCTTTGTCCACCCAGTTTTTTTTAGTGTGTTTCAGACGGCCTGTCATTTTTGAATGTGTTGATATTGGGTCTGGTGGCAAGCCGTCTGAAGTGCATTTTTAGGACTTGGATATGCTGGTTAATAAAAGGCAGTTGTCCGAGATTTTAGGCGTGTCCGAACGGTCGTTGACGGATTGGCAGAAAGAGGGTTTACCCGTTGCCAGCTATGCCGACAATCGAGGACAGGCAAACGAATACGAAAGCAGTGAAGTTATCCGCTGGATGGTTCAGCGTGAAATTGAGCGACTGAACAAAGAGAAGCCGCGCGATAGACTGGACAGGCTTAAGGCTGATGCGATTGAGCTTGATATTAAAGAGAGAACGGGCGAACTTGCTCCGGCCGCGTTGTTTGAGCGCGCTTGGTCGGATCATATACTTGCTGCCCGTACCGAATTTTTAACGATGCCTGATATTTTGGCCACCGAATTGAGCGCGACGGCTGGCGTTGAAATCGACCCAGATGCCATTGCCGCCCATATTTACCGAGCGCTTGATAAGCTGGCGAACTACGGAGCCGATGACGATGCAGACAGCGACAGCAACGATGCAAGTGCAGATGGCTGATACCGTGTTGCGCGTGTTGCGGCAGGCATGCCAGAAATGGCGTCCGCCGCGTAAGGTAAAAACACGTGACTGGGCGAATAAGTACCGCTACTTGTCGAGTATTGAAGCAGCCCGACCCGGTAAATACGTTTTGGGCGTTACGCCATATCTTGAGTGGGAAAACAGCCCGCTTGACGCTCTTGATGATCCAAATGTACAAGTGATTTGCTGCCAAAAATCCGCGCAAGTCGCATGGACTTCCGGTGTATTGGGTAACTTCTTGGGCAAGACAATCGACACCGACCCTAGCCCAATACTGGTGCTATTCCCGAAAGAGGGTGCGGCCAAGGAGTACATGGACGAGAAGTTCACGCCGATGGTAGAGGCTACACCTGCCCTGCGTGAAAAAGTCGATACCCGTGCCCGCGTGCAAGGGCAAAGGCAGCTATTTAAGAAATTCCCTGGCGGTTTCCTTAAGCTGGTGGGTTCAAACAGCCCTGCCAGCGTGAAATCGTCGCCGGTGCCGATTGTGTGTGTGGAAGAACCTGACGACTGTAACCTAAACCTACGGGGGCAGGGCGACAGTATCAAGTTGGCAAAGGAGCGAACAAAAACCTACCGCCGTCCGAAAATTATTTTAGGCGGCACACCAACCATTGCAGGCGTATCAACCATAGCGGCTGAAATGGAGCTATCCGATAAACGCGTTGGTATGGTGCCATGCCATGAATGTGGCGAAGCGCACGCTTTGAGTTTTGACTACTTAAGCTGTGATGAAGACCCGAACGGCAACCATCCCGTTTTCGGTAAGAAATTGCCTGAAACTGCACATTACACCTGCCCGCATTGTGGCAGTGTATGGAACGATATGCAGAAAAACCGCAACGTGAAGCGCGGCTGGTGGCAAGCTACCGCCCCATTTCATGGCACCGCTGGTTTTTATCTGAACGAGCTTTACAGTCCGTTTCCCGGCAGTGTCTTTTCCGAATTAATGAAAAAATGGCTCACCGCGCAGTATGAGATGGATAACGGCGATGTCGCGCCAATGATTGCATTTGTCAATTCATCAATCGGCATTCCGTTTGAAATGACTAACGACGGTGTTAAAGAGGATGAGCTGGCTGAGCGTGCCGAAGACTACCCGGAAAATACCGTACCACGTGGTGGCCTGTTGTTGACAATGGGTGTTGACGTACAGCACGATCGATTGGCTATTATTATTCGCGCCTGGGGGCGCGGTGAGGAAAGCTGGTTGGTTTGGTGGGGTGAGATACACGGCAATACCGTTGACCCTAAATCAGACGTTTGGCGCAAGCTGGCGGAAATGATTTTCCAGACAGTCTACCGGCATGAAAGTGGTGCCGGTATGAAGATTGCCGCGGTGTCTATTGATAGTTCAGACGGCAATACGTCTGATGCGGTTTATGGTTTCGTCCGCGCCTGCCGCGGTTATAAGAATATCAATGTAATGGCTGTGAAGGGTAGTTCGAACCCGGATAAAGAGATTTTCAGCCGCGCCCGTGCGATTGATCTGAAACACAAAAACACCAAGGCCGACAAATTCGGCGTACAGGTGTATAGCGTTGGGGTGAGCCGTGCTAAAGACCTGCTGATTGATGAGCATGCCCGAATTAATTTAGAAGGTAGCGGCGCCGGCCGTATGCACTTTTATTCAGGCGTCCGCGCCGATTACTGCAGCCAGTTGTTGTCTGAAATCAAAGTGCCGAGCCGGATGAATAAGCACAAAAAAGTGTGGCAGAAAAAAGTAGGAGTGCGAAACGAAGCGTTGGACTGCGAAGTGTACGCACTTCATGCCGCCCGTTCGCTGGGTACGCATACCATGTCTGCCGCGCGGTGGGCGTTGTATGAATCGGCCTTGTTGCAATCCGAACTGTTTGCAGAACCAAAACCTGAAACTGATCAGGTTGTTGGATCTGAAGCCGGCCACGAAAACAGCAGCGGTTATTCGGCCGTGAACCGTCGCAAGCGTGGCGGCAATTTTGCTACTAACTTTTAAATTCTTGACACGTTGGCGGTGGCACTGCACAACGGTGAAGGACCGAGGCCGGAGAGATGTAGCCGGTACAGTCTGTAAACAGCCCGGCGGTGGCGCGTCGTTAGCAAAGGCAACTGCTACTGTTACTCTCAACCGCCGCCCGGCCTGTAAGTTATGCTTACAGGTTAGGGTGGTTTATAACCGCTTAAAACTATGAAAACCGAAATTTTAGACTACATCCGCGCCAATCCCGGCTGCACATCTACCAGTGTTAATAAAGCACTGCGAGAAGATCGAAGCTGGGCTGATTGGATTAATACGCGCAACGATATAGACAACCTGATTAAAGAAGGGTTGGTCAAATCGAGTGAAGAAAACGGTATCACTTTATTTTATTTAACGGATAAGGCCGTCTGAAATGACTATCCAGCAAATCACCGCCGATCAGCGTGAACAGCAGTTCATAGCAGAATTAGATGATGCCCGTGAAATCTTGCAGGTGCTTAAAAACGCCTATAAGGAACATGCTACCGGCCGTGGCTTGACCAAGCGCTACAAAATTAAAGACCGTGAAATGGAGTTTGTCGATTTGGCAGATTTGCTGAAGCAAATCCGCTATTGGGAAAACGAAATCCGGAAATTTGAAGCTGCTTTAGGTTTTTCAGCCAGGCGTAGCGGACGTATTATTTGCCGATTCTAGGATTACACCATGCCAACAAACAACCCAACCGTGCAAAAGCGCGGTTTTTTTGCGCGTATGTTCGGGCGCAAACAGCCGGAGCAGTCCCAGCAGGGTAATCGCCGCAATTTTGCCGGTGCAGGCCGTTTGGGTGCATTGCAATCGTGGCAGCCGCAAAACTGGTCGGCTGATGCCTTGGCGCAATCTGATTTAGACCGGTTGCGTGCACGTGCCCGTAGTTTGGCGCGAGATAACGACTATATGCGTAAATTCTTGCAAATGGTCGAAAGCAATATTATCGGGCGCGAAGGCTTCGCATTGCAGATGAGGGTGCCGATGGACAACAGCAACAGCTCCGACAGTATCGCAAACCGTGCGATTGAAGCAGCGTTTTACCGCTGGGCACGGCGTGGTGTGTGCGATGTTACAGGCCTGTTGTCATTTGCTGATTTACAGCGACTTTTAGTGCGTTCGGTAGCGCGTGACGGCGAAGCGCTGGTGCGTCACATCTGGGGATTTGGTAACGATTACGGCTATGCCTTGCAGGTTCTCGATATTGACCGTTTGGATACAGGTTTCAGCCGTGATCGGATGGACAATCTTAACGCGGTACGCATGGGTGTGGAGCTTAATGAATACAGTCGCCCGGTGGCTTATTGGTTGCGCACCAGCCATCCCGGCGAGCGCGGTCAGATTTCATCCAGCCCAAATCTGCGTGAGCGGGTGCCGGCAGATGAGATCAGCCATATTTACCTGCACGACCGACCAGAACAGCGGCGCGGCTTCCCGTGGGTTGCTTCAGCGATTGTCGGGCTGCAAAACTTGGGCGGTTATCAGGAAGCGGCGATTATTGCGGCGCGTATCGGCGCGTCAAAGATGGGTTTTTTCAAGCAAACCGAAGAATCTGACAGCTTTATGCCGCCAATCGATGGGCAAGAAGTGAATAACGGGCATGGCGGTGTTGATTTAATCGATACGGTTGAACCTGGGACGTTTCATGAGTTGCCCCAGGGGTACGATTTCACTCCTTTTAATCCAGATTATCCCCATGCGAATTATGATGCTTTCGTTAAAGCAAGCTTACGCGGTTTGGCGAGCGGATTAGGGGTTTCGTATCACTCGCTGGCAAACGATTTGGAGGGTGTGAACTTTTCCAGCATCCGTAGCGGTACCCTTGAGGAACGTGACGCGTGGATGTCGTTGCAGAACTGGTTTGCCGAAAGCTTTTTGTATGACGTTTTCGACCGTTGGATTGAATCGGCGTTGCTTATGGGGGCGATTAAGTTGCCTAGCGGTAAAGCATTGCCGCCTGCCAAGCTGGATAAGTTTAAAAACTACCAATGGCAAGGTCGCCGCTGGTCGTGGGTTGACCCGTTGAAGGATATTAAAACTCACGAAGCAGCTGTATCGCTGGCGGTTAAATCACGGCGCGATATTTGTGCCGAAATGGGCTTGGATTTTGATGATGTGCTGGCTCAAATCGAGCAGGAAAACGTGCTGATGGCCGAAAAAGGCATTATCTCAACTGTAAGCAATTCCGCTGCGGCGGTAGAGGGAACACCAAATGACGAAACACAATAAACCAGATAAAGCAGATATGCAAAACATGAGCCGATTTGCCGTATTCGAGCGTGAAACGGTGAATACCGAAAATCGTACGGTCGAAGTGGCATTTTCGAGTGAGGAGCCGGTAAAACGCTGGTTCGGCGATGAAGTATTAAGCCACGCGCCCGGCGCGTGTGATTTGAGCCGTTTAAACGATGGCGGCGCGGTGCTGTTTAATCATGCTTGGGATAAGCATATCGGCGTAATTGAACGCGCTTGGATTGATTCCGACAAAAAGGGCCGTGCATTAATCCGATTTGGTAATAGCGCCCGTGCTGCGGAAAAGTGGCAGGACGTGCAAGACGGCATCCTGCGCCATATTAGTGTTGGCTACCGTGTTAATGATATGGCATTAGATAATCCCGAAGCTGATTATGATGATTATCGATACATTGTTACCAGCTGGGAGCCATACGAAATCAGTTTTGTAACCGTGCCTGCCGATACTACGGTTGGTGTTGGACGCAGTAACACGCCTGAAGTAACACAATTGCCGGTAGAACCGGAAACCCAAAATCCTGAACCTATTGAAAAAGGAAACCGTAACATGGATAAAACCCAAAATAAGCCGGCAGTTGTACCTGCCGAACCAACCGATACCGCTGAACGCGGCATGCAAGCCGAACGCAGCCGTGTAAGTGAATTGCTGGCGATTGGCCGTGCATATGCGGCGCATGGTGGCATTGAGGCCGCCGAAAAAGTGATTGCAAGCGGCGGTAATGAAGCGAATTTGCGCGCGGTCATCATGGAAAACATGAAAACGCCCACTACCGTAACATCGGACAGCATCGGTATGAACGCTACCGAAAAACGTGAATTTTCGTTGCTGCGAGCAATGGAAGCTGCGGCCACAGGCAAGTGGGAAAAAGCAGGTTTGGAGCGTGAAGTATCCGCTGAGTTGGAAAAACAGCATGGTCGTAGCGCAACCGGCTTCTTTGTGCCTACCGATCTGATGGCACGTGCATACAGCAAAGGCAATGCAGCCAACGGCGGCAACACTATTGCCACTGATTTCCGTGATGACTTGTTTATCGATCTGCTGCGCAACCGTCTTGCTACCGCCCAACTGGGTGCTACCGTATTGGATGGTTTGGTTGGTGATATTACTATCCCGAAACAGCTGACCGGTAATAGCGTAACTTGGGTGGATGAAAACGGCCAAGCCAGCGATAGCAATGCCACATTTGGCCAAATTGGCTTGAAACCTAAAACCGTTACTGCCAATACCGAATTAAGCCGCAAATTCATGCTGCAATCGTCTTTGTCGGCTGAACAATTTGCACGTAATGAATTGCTCCAAGCCATGATGTTGGGTATCGATTTGGCAGCCATCAACGGTAGCGGCACGTCGAATCAACCTACAGGCATTCTGAATACATCCGGTATTGGCGCGGTAGCCATCGGTACCAACGGTGGCGCGTTGACTTGGCAGCATATCGTTGCGTTGGAAACATCCATTGCCGCCGCAAACGCAGATTTGGGCAACTTGGCATACCTGACCAACACCAAGGTGCGCGGTGCGCTGAAAACTACTCTGAAATCCGAAGGCGTGAGTGGTTATATTTGGCAAGACGGCGATACTCCGTTGAATGGCTACCGCTGCGCAGTATCCAATCAAGTGCCGAGCAACCTGACTAAGGGTTCTGCGGCGGGTAAATGCAGCCCTCTGATTTTTGGTAATTGGGCTGACCTGATGATTGCCCATTGGGGTGTTTTGGATGTGATTGTTGATCCGTACACCAAGGGTAAGCAAGGTGCGGTGGTGATTACTGTTCTGCAGGATGTCGATATTGCTGTACGCAATGCCGAATCTTTTGCGGCAGTGAAAGATATTGTGACCGCCTAAGTAGTTTAATCAAGAAATGCCTGTCTGGAAGGTTTCAGACAGGCATTTGTGTTTAAATCATTGGAGTTTGAAATGGCAAAAGTACAAATTATCCCGCGCCGTTCTTTTTTCTTGGGCGATATGCTGCTGAATGAGTCGGAGGTGGCAGTCGTTGAAGAAGCGGATGTAGGTCATCTGATTAAAAGCGGCTGGGTTGATCTGGTAGAAGACGGTGGCGGTGGTGAATCCAAACCGGCGGCCGGCAAGAAATCTGGTGGTAAAAAAGTACCGTCCAAAGTGAGTGAAACAGACGGTCAACGCGAAGGCGAAACAGACGGTCAACGCGAAGGCGAAACAGACGGCCAACGCGAAGGCGAAGGCGAGAATGTTTAAAGAACCGTTCGAGGTGTTTACCAATACCGCAGATTTCGGTGAAACCGTTTTGATTGACGGCGTGCCGGTAGCGGTGGTGTTTGACCGCGAATATCTACCCAATAATGGTTTCGGCGTGGTCATCGGCAATGCCGACCCACAGTTAATTGTTGCCGACAGTAAGCTGCCGTCTAATATCAAAGATGCCACCATCACCGCACGCGGTGTGGCGTATTCTGTGGCTGAAATTGATTATGACGGTTCTGGTATGTCGGTTATTCAGTTGAGAAAACAGCATGACAAGCCAGCTTACTGAAATCCGTTCTGCGGCGGTGGCATTGTTGAAGAAACGTTTTCTGCGTGTCTATGACAACCGTGTGACCGCGCCTGCGCATTCGCAGTTACCGTGTGTGGTGGTTTATATCGATGGGCGGCGTAGCGAAGTATTTAACGTGTCGCCTGTTGAATTAAAGCATACCGTACGTTTGGTAACGATGGTTTGTGTGCAGGCTAATGAACAGGCTGATGCGCTTGCAGAAGAAATGCTGGCTGTGGTTGAGCGGTTGTTTTACGCCAACCCAACCCTACGGCGGTTGGATGTCAACGGCGAGCAGTGCGATATGTTGGCTGATGATTTATTACCCGACAATCTTAATATCGAATATGACGACAGCGGCGAGTATGTTTGCGCATATTATCAGCAAGGTTGGCAGGCTGTGTATCACGAGCAATGCGGCGAGTATGTCGGCGGTGCGGCGGAATATTATCCGCAAGCCGTTATTGTGCAGTCGTTTGCCGATGGCCTGATAGCATCAAACCGCTGGCAGTTGTACGGTACAGATCCCGAAATCGAAGCAGAAGACTTAATCCCGAAAGGCTGAAAATGGCTAATATTATCCAAATCAAGCCGGTGGAAGGTTATGTAGTGACCGACCCGGCAACCATGCAACCGCTGCCCGAAGAAGGTGCATCGGTGGAGTGGTCGAATTACTGGCAGCGCCGCATCAACGAAGGCGCGGTCGAGTTGTTGCAAACAACGTCGAAGAAAGGTGCTAAATAATGGCAATCGCATTTGACCAAATCCCTGGCACTTGGCGTTTACCGGGTGCAAAAACTGAATTTAACAATGAATTGGCCAACCGTGGCGCAACCCTGAAAGCCTTTCGCGGCCTGATTATCGGCCAGATGCTGGCAGGCGGAAAGGCTGAAGCGGGCAAGCTGGTTCGTATTTCGCGTGCAGAACAAGCCGCTGAATTGTTTGGGGCTGGTTCGCAAATCGGTGTGGGTGCGTCCGCATGGTTTAAAAACAACGGCGACTATATCGAAACTTGGGCACTGCCGCTTGCTGATGCGGGTGAGGGTGTGTCCGCTACGGCTAAAATCACTTTTACCGGCGCGGCACAGGAATCCGGAGCGATTTACCTGTATATCGGCGGTGTTCGTGTGCCGGTTGCTGTGTTGGTAAATGATACTGCGGACGTACAGGCAACCAAAACTGCCGCCGCTATCAATGCCGCTACTGGCTTGACGGTAAGTGCGGTAGCGGCCGCCGAAGTGGTTACGCTGACAGCGAAAAACAAAGGCGCGGTAGGCAATGATGTGGATTTACGCATTAATTACTACCCGCTGGACGAGAAGACGCCTGCTGGCATTAAAGTGGCATTTACTCCGTTTGCAGGTGGCACCGGTAATCCGGATTTAACGGCTGCTGTGGCCGCAATGGGCGATTTGCAGTTTGATGCGATTGTTCTGCCGTACACCGATGCTGCGGCGCTGAAGGCAATGGAAGACGAAATGCAAAGCCGTTGGGGTGCGATGCGTGCTATCGACGGCATGTTTTTTGCTGCGTCGGCAAAAGGTTTCAGCGCTTTAACCACGTTGGGCAACAGCCGTAACAGCCCGTTTGCCTGTATCGGCGGCTTGCCGAAAACGCCGTCACAACCGTTTGCCTTGGCGGCGGCTATGGCGGCACAGGCAGCGTTTGCTGCGCAAAATGACCCGGCGCGACCGTTCCAAACGCTGGAACTGGTCGGTATCTTACCACCTGCGGAAAACGACCGCTTAACCGAGCAAGAGCGCAATATTTTACTGTTTAACGGTATTTCTACCTACCGCATCAATGCGGGCGGTAGCGTGCTGATTGAAATGTTGATTAGCACCTACAAAACCGGTAAATACGGCCAAACTGACGATAGCTACCTGATGATTAACACCGTCTGGACGCTGTCTTATCTGCGCTACGACTGGAACGCGTACATTGTAAGCAAGTATCCGCGCCATAAGCTGGCTGATGATGGCAATAAGTTTGGTGCCGGTCAGCCCATCATGACGCCAAAGCAGCACAAGGCAGAAATGGTGAGCCGTGCGAAGTTGTGGATGGAATTGGGTTTGGTGGAAAATATCGACCAGTTCACCGCTGACAGCTTCAGCGAACGCAATTTGGCGAACCCTAACCGCTTAGACAGCTTGTTCGTGCCGGATTTGGTGAATCAAATGATTGTATTTGCCAACAAAGTGCAGTTTATCAGTTCATAAACCATAGGCCTGTCTGAAGTAATTTAGACAGGCCTTTAAACAAGGATTAACAACATGGCAAAACAAAACCGCCGTGCCGGTACCATTTTCTTTAAAGTGGGCGGCCGTCAGCTGGATGCCAAGGGTAATTTTACCTATAACTTAGGCAACCCAAAGCGTGAAGCGATTATTGGTGCAGATGGCGTGCATGGATATAAAGAAACTGTGCAGACTGCCTTTATTGAAGGCGAAATTACCGACAGTGCCGATTTGAAGCTGGCTGATTTAACCAATATCGACAGTGAAACCATCACCTTGGAACTGGGGAACGGTAAAACCGTGGTCTTGTCGCAAGCGTGGTTTGCCGGTGAAGGTACGGGCAACACCGAAGAAGCCAACATCGGTGTGCGTTTTGAATCGCGCCTGCCTGCGCAGGAGATTTAAAGCACAATCAGCCGCCTTTATGGCGGCTGTGTGTTGAAATTATCAATAGAGAGTAGATAAATGGAAGAATGTACTATCAAATTAACAGCGCCGATCATGCACGGTCAAAACGAAATTACTGAATTAACCCTGCGCCCTATCACCGGTAAAGATATGCTGGGTATTAAGTTTGAATTTGATACCGCCGGCAAGATGGTTGTGGATGCTGATGCATCGTTTAAGCTGGGTTACAAGCTCACGGGTATCCCTGCGCCTGTTCTTTCGCAAATGATTGCGCCTGATGTGCTGAATTTGTCGATTGAGTTGCAAAGTTTTTTAGCCAGTGGCCAGTGGACTGGCCGGAGCTAGCGGCAACAATTGGCTACACCTTTAAGGGTAGCGCCGGTAATCCGTTGGATTTGGATTTAGACGGCCTGTTGTGGTGGTATGACAGAGCAGTATGGATTAATGAGCAAATATCTGGTTAAAATAACTGTGTTTATTAACTGGATGAAATCATGAAAAAGAATGCTTTAATTTTTGCTGCTTTATTGTTGTTATCTGCCTGTGAACAACCTGCTGAACCGACTGAAAAATCGGTGGAAGCATCTGCACCGCTTCAGGCTGCTGAATCTAAACAGAAAGTTTTGTTTGATGTCCGTGAAATTGTTTTGAAGCCAAGAAAGCAGGTCGAATTGTTTACTGGTGCGGCTTTGGGTGATTGTGAAAACAATAAAAACGGTCTTTCCTGTCATTATGAAAAAGATGGCAGTATTATTGATGTGGTTTATATTAATGGTGTTGCTGATTGGATAACAATCACGAATCCTAAATTTGAGCAGTTGGATGTGCCGTATCAGTTGGGTATGGATTATGAAAAATCTACTTCTATGACGGATGCGGTCATTGAATATAATGGAAAATTTGGTTTTCAAAGCCTAACCGTATTTAAGTCAGGTGCGGCGGTTGATTATGTTTATATCAAAGCAAAAACGCTTTAAAGTTTAGTTCTTAGGGCCGTCTGAAATTCAGACGGCTTTTTGTTTGGATAAATCATGGCTAATGCAAAGACACAAATTGAAGTCACCGTACTGGACAAAGCCAGTCGTGCGCTGGATAAAATTAAGGGTAAGTTCGCAGGGCTGAATAATGGCAAGGTGGGTGAGGCAATGGCGCATATTACCCGTGCAACTTCTCAGTCCAGTAAGATTCTGGGCGCGTATGCGGCTGCAAGTGGTGTGATTGCCGCTGGTGCGGGTGTATTTGCCAAGGGTGTGATGGATACTGCGTCTGAATTTGAGCGGTACGAAACTATTTTGACTACGCTTGAAGGTAGTGCAGAAAAGGCTAAGAAATCTATGGCTTGGATTTCAGACTTCGCCGCCCGCACACCATATGAAATGAATGAAGTGACCGATTCTTTCGTGAAATTGAAGGCTTATGGTTTAGACCCGTTGAAAGATGGGTTGTTAAATTCTCTTGGTGATACGGCGGCGGCGATGGGTAAGCCGGTGATGCAAGTGGTTGAAGCGATTGCTGATGCTGTAACGGGAGAAAATGAACGTCTAAAAGAGTTTGGTATTAAGGCCAGTAAAATCAAAGGTACTAATTTCACGGAATACAGCTACACCGACAAAAATGGTAAGCAGCAGTTGGCGAAAGTGGAATCTAACAACCGTGCGATGATTCAAGCTACTTTGCAAACCATTTGGAATGAAAAATACGGTGGTGCGATGAATAAGCTTTCCGGTACATGGGAAGGCATGATGTCGAATCTTTCCGATCAGTGGTCTAGATTTAAGCTGTTGATTGCACAAAGTGGGGTGTTTGATTTTCTGAAAGACAAGTTAAGCGGTTTTTTGGATAAAGTGAACAAAATGGCCGATGACGGCAGTCTACAAAAACTTGCTGAAACGATAGGTCAAAAGCTGGTAACCGGTTTTGAGCGTCTATGGGAGGTTGGCGGTAAGATTTACGATAAATTTGTTGCCATTAACGACTTTTTCGGGGGATTTGAAAATACGCTGACCGCGCTTGGCGTAGTGGCTTTACTGCCATTGGTGGCGGCCATTGCGAATATCGGGGTGGCAATCGGGTCGCTGGTGGTTGCTTTGGCACCTTTGGCTACCGCGCTTATTCCTGCTATTGCAGGTTTTGCGCCGTTTATTTTGGCGGGTATCGCCATCGGCTTGTTGGCCGGTTATATTTGGTCGAACTGGGAACCGATCAGCGGCTGGATTATGGAAAAATGGGCAGCTGTAACCGATTTTTTAAGCGGTGTTTGGGAGAGTATCAAATCGCTGTTTGCGGCTGGTTTTGATTTGCTTAAGTCGTATTTTCTCAATTTTACCCCGCTGGGTTTGATGATTCAGGCAATGCAGCCGATTATCGGCTGGGTGGTGTCCAACTGGGAAAGCATCAAGGCGGTGTTTTCCGGTGCGATAAGCGCCATTGGGTCGATTTTGTCGTCATTCAACCCGGTGCAGTTTGTGCAGGCGGCGTTTTCGCGTTTGCAATCTTTTATCGGTGGTATTTTTGACGGAATTAAAGCTAAGGCGGCCAGTATCTTGAATCTTTCTCAGGAGGCAGGTCGGGCTGCTTCATCGTTGCCTGCACCCGGTGCGGTTGTTCGTGGTGGCGGTGGCGCAGGTCGTGTGGATGTGAGCATTAACCACAGTAACGTGCCGCGCGGTACTACCATGAAAACTACCGCCAGCAACCGCGTGAATTTGAGCAGTAAACAAGGTTATGCATTCGGCTGATAGGGTTTAGAAATGTCTTGGAAAAACAAATTGCGCCCCGCGTCTTTTCGCGGGGCTTCGTTTGGGGTGGAATCGCACCAAACGGAGCAAGGCCGTCGAACGCAGGTACACGAGTATCCGGGGCGTGATGATCCTTATGTTGAAGACTTGGGATTAAAGGCGGGTACGTTTTCGGTGCGCGGCTTTTGTATCGGTGCGGATTATATGGCTGCCCGCGATAAGCTGCTGGAAGCATGTAACCAGCCGGGCGCAGGACAGTTGGTGCATCCGTATCTGGGCACGCAGAATGTTGTCTGTACGGCGGTATCGCTGTCTGAAACCGCCGATGAAGGTGGCATGGCGCGGTTTGATTTATCTTTTGTGGTGGCGGGTAAGAATCAGTACCCGGCGCAAACAGAAGATTTAATCGGTAGCTTGCTGGAAAAATCCGATTTTCTGGATTCGGCATTAGGCGATTGGTTCAGTGAAGTGTTCAGTCTGAATGGTGTACCGGATTTTCTAAGTGTACAGGCGATAAATGATCTAACCGCGCGGCTCAATAAGCTGTCCGATTTATCCAGTTTGCTGGATTTGGGTAAACAGTCCGAATTTTTGCAGTCGGTAACAGGGTTGCTTGGGTCAGTTAAAAAGCTGGCAAATGTGCCTGCTGATTTGGCTTTTCAGGTCTTGGGTGCCTTCACCCAGCTTTCCGGTGGTTTTGGCCGCCCGTTGGCCGGTATCCAGGCGCTGAAATTGGCGTTTAAGAAGAAGCCGGATTACAGCGCAAAGCGCATCAATGACACGCATTTGTTGGCAGCGCCATTGCAACAGGGGATTAAAAACCGTGAAGCGGTGGCATCACTATTTGAAATTGCGGCATTAAATGCGGCGGTTGCCACGGCAGTATTGATGCCTGATGACGTGCGTATTGAATTGCCGCAAGTCGGCGGCGATTTTTCAGACGGCAAGCCCGGCAGTAGCAACAGCCGGATTGCGGCTAAAAACGAACGCGAAAGCCTGTTTGAAAGTTTGGATGAAGCCATTATCACCCGCCGCGATTTATTGGCATGGATTGATGCGGTTGCGCCAGATGTCCCTGATGCGGTTTATTCTGCCTTGCAGGATGTACGGCGTGCGGTAGTTCAGGCAGTACCTGATGCACAAAATGAGTTGCCAAGATTGCGTGAAATCACCCCGAAAGCAAGCCTGCCTGTGTTGGTGCTGGCTTATTCGGTGCATGGTGATGCCGCGCGATCTGGCGAAATGCTGCGGCACAATGTAGTGGCGCATCCGGGGTTTATGCCGGTTGCTCCGCTGCGGGTATTGAGTGATTAAAAATGTCTGAAATCGTATTGCAGGTAAACGGCGCTAACTATGGCGGCTGGACGGGAGTATCGGTATCGCGCAGCATTGAAACCGTGGCTGGGGCATTTGATTTGACGTGTACCGAGAATGTGGGCGGCGATGCGGCGCAATGGCCGTTGCGCCCGAATCAAAAGTGTAAGATTTTGGTAAACGGGCAAACTGTGATTGACGGCTACATCGATAAAGTGAGTATAGACGTTTCGGACAGCGCTCACGGTATCGCGGTTTCCGGCCGCGATAAAACGGGCGATTTGGTCGATTGCGCGGCGGTGCATAGTCCGGCGCAATGGCGGAACATCAAGCTGCTGGATTTGGTGAAGATTCTTGCTGCGCCGTTTGGACTTGAAGTGATTTTGGAAACGGTAGCCGATACGCCGTTGGCGGTGTTTAAGCTGGAGCCTGCTGAAACCGCTTTTGCCGCGATTGAACGGGCGTGTAAGTTGCGTGGGGTATTGCCGGTACAGGCGCGTGGTGCATTAGTGCTTACCCATGTTGGCACCGAACGCGCCGGCACGCCGCTGGTTTATGGTGGAAATATTAAGTCCGCTACAGCAGATTTCGATTTTTCCGACCGCTTTTCCAGCTACACCGTATCCGGCCAGCGTGCCGGCAATGATACTGATAACGGCAAGGCGGTGGCTCATGTTAAAGAGCAGGTAGCCGATACAGGTATCACCCGTTACCGCCCTTTTGTGAAGCAGGCAGACGGGCAGGCTACCGCTGCCGTGGCAAGACGTCAGGCAGAGTGGGAAAAGCAGGTGCGTGAAGCACGCAGCACTACATTGTCTTGTACGGTGGCTGGTTGGACGCAGCAAAATGGCCAAGTTTGGGATATTAACCTGCTTGTGGCGGTTGAGGCTGCGATTTTGGGCGTTACAGGCGATTTACTAATTTCGGCCGTTGAATACAGCTACGATGACAGCGGCGAGATTACTAAGATGGAATTGAAGCGACCTGATGCCTACCTGCCGGACCCGGAGGACGTGAAAAAGGCGGAAGGCAAACCGGAAAAGGCAGTCAAAGCAAAAGCATCGGGTAAGGCAAAGGCTGAAAGTAAAACCAAAACCAAGCCGAAAGGTGGTAAGGCGGCCAAGCGTGGAACAGGAAAAAACAGTGCGGCCGGTGGCTGGGATGGCGGTGGAGCGATGGAGTTGCAGAAAAATGCCGATGGCAGTTATACCGTGGGGAATTGGAAAAAATGATTGAGAAGCTTAAGGCCATGATAGGGCGCTGCATCATTGCGGCGGTTTCAGACGGCCATAAAACCCAGTCAGTGCAAATTGAAGCATTTAGCGGCGATATGCATGACGATGTAGAGCGCTTACAGCAATTTGGCTTTACCGGCGTACCGGTGGTAGGAGCAGAGGGTATTGTGCTGTTTGTGGCGGGAAATCATGATCATCCGGTTTTAATCTGTGCTGAAAATCGCGGTATTCGGGTGAGCGGTTTGAAAGAAGGCGAATCGGCGCAGTATAACAGCAGCGGCCATAAGATCGTGCTTTACCATGACCGCTGCGAAATAAATACGCCGCAATTTGTAGTGAACGCGGAAAGCGAAGCAGTGATTAATGCCCCGCTGATTGAGTTGAACGGTAATGTTATCGGCACGGAATCGGCGGTATTTGCCAAAGAGGTAAAAGATATGGGCGGCGGGTACTCTATGTCTGGTATGCGCAGCACTTATAACGGCCATACTCACCACGAAAATGACGAGCAGTCCGAAACCAATTCGCCTACGCAAACCATGTGAGAAACAAACCATGCTTGGATTAATTCCGTCTGAAATCGGTGGCAGTGATTTGCTGTTGAATGATACCGACTGGTTGCGTTCGGCAGTTTGGATGTCTTTAGGTACCGATGCCCGTGCCAGATCTGATGATGTATTGCCGGATGGCGCAGGGGATAAGCGTGGGTGGTGGGGCGATACCTACCGCCCACAAATTATTGGCAGCCGATTATGGTTATTGAGCCGTGAAAAGCAATTACCTGAAACGCTTGCGCGGGCTGAAGAATATACCCGTGAAGCTTTGCAGTGGCTGATTGATAAAAATATAGCCGAATCAGTAGAGGTGAGCGGCTCATGGGCAGGTGTTGGCCGTCTGAATTTGGCGGTGGCGATAACCAGCCCGGAAGGTCAAATCTACCGATACAGTTATTTATGGAGCGCACAAAATGCCGTTTAGTCGACCAAACCTGAAAGAGATTATTGAGCGCGTCGAAACCGATATAACCAGCCGTACCAGCGAAAACGAATATCCGCAGGCAGGCAGCGTTGCAGGGGTGTTTGCGGCCGCTTTGGGCGGTGCTTCCCATCTGCTGCATGCGCATTTGGATTGGGGTATTAAACAAATGCTGCCGTCCACGGCCACCGGGGAACAGCTTGAAGAGCACGCCCGGATTTGGTTGAAAGTGCCGCGTAAACCGGCAGCTTTTGCCGAAGGTGAAATCACGGTAACGGGTGCGCCCGGCGCGGTATTGCCGGCGGGTACATTGTTTGCCCGTGGTGACGGTATCCGTTTTGTTACAGCAGCCGATTTAACGCTGTCTGCATCAAGCGGGGCAGTAACAGTGGCAGCTGAAACGGCTGGAGAAATCGGCAATACAAAAGCCGGTATGGTGTTCACAATGGTATCGCCTGTTTTGGGCATACAGTCCTCCGCGCCTGTTGGGTTATCCGGTATTTCCGGCGGTAGTGATGTTGAGAGCGACGCCGATTTGCGTAGTCGACTGATCCGCCGTATCCAAGGGTCGGCGCAAGGTGGTGCGGATTATGATTACGAAACTTGGGCGCTGGAGGTGCCTGGTATTACCCGCGCCTGGGTGTTGCCGCTGCATAACGGCTTGGGTACGGTTTCGGTTGCGGTTGTGCGTGATAACGATGAAAGTATTATCCCAGATGAACGCGAAATCGCGCGGGTGCAGGAACATATCGAAGAAGTGCGTCCGGTGACGGCGCGGGTAACAGTGATCGCGCCTGTGGAAAAGAAGGTGCAATACCGCATCAATCTTGCGCCTGATACTGCTGAGAATCGGGCAGGGGTGGAAGCAGCGTTAAAGTCATTCCATCTGCGTGAATCGTCTATGGGTGGTACGCTGTATTTGTCACGCATTTCTGAGGCAATCAGTTTGGCGCCAAACGAATTTATGCACGTTATGTCAGAACCTGCTAAAGATGTGACCTGTGCACCAAATGAAATCCTGACGTTTGGAGGGGTGGTATGGCCAAGCTGAATCCATATACAGCCGATCAATACCGGCAGCAGCTGATTGCATTGTTGCCTACCGGAGCGGCATGGCAGTTTGAGCCAGGAACGCGGCTTTGGGAGTTTGTCGATGCGTTGGCGCAGGAGTTGGCCCGCATTGATGCGCGTGTGTCAGATATGGTTGGGGAATCCCATCCACGAAACGCTTATGAAATGCTGAACGAGTGGGAGGCGGTTGCAGGCTTGCCTGATATTTGCACTGGGACTTTGGACAGTATTCCGGAGCGGCAACGGGCATTGGTGGCAAAACTCACATCAACCGGCGGTCAGTCAATACCGTATTACTTAAGCGTAATCGAAAATATGGGCTATTCCGGCGCGACGATTGACGAGCCGGAGCCGATGACCTGCAACGATAACTGTGCAGATTATTTGTGGGATGAGAGCAGTATTTTTTGCTGGATAGTCAATATCCCTGCGGACACTGCCATTGAGCAGATGACCTGTGCGGATGACTGTACCAGTTTTTTAAGTAATTACGGCATTAATGCGCTTGAGTGTGTTTTAAACCGCATTAAGCCAAGCCATACCCACGTTAGTTTTCACTACGAATAATTTACTTTTAATCAATAAAGGCCGTCTGAAATTCAGACGGCCTTTGCTTTTGGAGCATAAGAATGAGACGTATTGATACCAGTACCGCCGCACAGGATTTATTCGGCAAAGGTAAGCACGGATGGCGCAACGGCAACCCGCAAGCCGGTGTTCGTCCCACCCAGTTTAATGCGGAATTTGTAAATGCGTTGCAGGAAGAAATTGCAAATGCCATTGAAAATGCGGGTATTAATCTTAATCCCGAAGATAATCAGCAGCTTTTTAAGGCAATTAGTTCTTTGGCCGGTGGCTCAGGGAAAATCGAAAGTGTAGACGCTTTGCGCCAGTTGAAAGGTGAGTATCCTGCGGTATTGTTAAATGCTTATTACACCGGTGGAACTACGGGCGGCGGTGTATTTGTGGCAGATGCTCAAGATAAAACCACTGCTGATAATGGCGGCACGGTTATTGTTGATACGTCTGGTATGCGCTGGAAACGGGTATTTAAAGAGTTAAGCCTTTATGATTTTGGCTATGATAAGTCAAAAAATAATGCCGCATCTATTTTGAATGCGGTGGAAAATGCGGCGATTGGTGTAGTGGTAGATTGCTTAGGATTATCTATCGATACTGGCAATCAATATCCGAAAAATAATAAGTACGCAAACGGTCAATTTGTCATCAATGGCAAAGCGGTTGATGTTCAGTATCAAATCATTCGTAGCGGCCTTGGCCGTTTTATTTCCGGTAGTGGTGCGGCATCCAATCTTAAGTCAAATGAGTGGACGGGTGCTGGATTGGTGGTTATCGGTGAACAGGCAATGGGACGGGTGGAGCGCTGTGTTTCTGCTATTGCTATTGGCGATCGTTCGCAGGGGTTTTCACGTGTTAGCCGCGATAATATTTCAATCGGGGCAGATAGTTTGATTAATGTTCAGGCTGATACGGAGTGGTATGACCAGTCCAAAATGGCAGGAACTCGCAACATCGGTATCGGCGGTAATGCAGGGCGTGGTATTACAAGCGGTTATTCAAATATTGCGATCGGCCGTAACTCTGGCCAAGGTTTGGGTACTGGCTTTTCTAATATTGCTTTAGGTTCGGCGGCGTTGGCCGGTGTCGGACCAATTGGGCTGAGCGGCGATATTGAAGTTTTTTGGCCGTCGCCAACATCTCGTACCGTGGCTGTCGGCGAATCCGTATTGCAGATGTATCAAGGGCGCGATGCGCAAACGGCAATTGGTGGTGGCGCGGCAAAAAATACAAAGGTCGCCGAAAAAGTAACTGCGTTGGGGGCAAATGCCCTTGAAAACTTGGAACGTAATCTTGCGCCAAACGGTGGTGATGTACTGTGGAGCGGAACGGAGACGGGTAGTTATATTCAAAGCGGCCATAATATTACGTTGAACTTTGGCAATATTCGAGGCGCTCAAGTCGGTTACTGGGTAGGCATCCGTCTGACTTCAGGCGATGGGGCCACCGTGCAGGGTGATGTTGTACCAGTAGAAGTAACAGCAGCGGCAGGCAACAGTCTCACCATCCGCAGCCCGAAAGAGCTTAACGCATCGGGTAACGCAGAACTTAAATATGTTTATTCGACATCATCGGCGGCTGCGAAAAACGAAGAATTGACAGTAATCGGTACCAATGCACTTAAGAATGCGGTAAGCGGCGCATATACAACAGTAATTGGTGCGGATGCAATGCTGTCCAGTGATAACCCGCAGAAGACGGTGGCAGTTGGTGCTTCAGCGCTGCGGAGTGGAACACATGTATCTAGCGTCGCTGTTGGGTATTGGTGTGCGCCCACAATTAGCAGTGAGCAAAGTGTATTTATTGGTGATTCATGTGGGTACCGAAACGTACAAGGTGATGTATTAAGCGGAAAAATTACCAATTCCATTGCCATTGGTTATGGTGCGCGTTTGGGTGGAAGTAATGAAATTCAGCTTGGGATGTATGGCCAGACGCTTTATGCACCCTCAGCCGTGAATATTCGGTCAGATGCCCGTGATAAGGCTGATATTGAGCCATTGGATTTTGGTTTGGATTTTGTTCGTAAACTCAAGCCTGTTACAGGGGTTTGGGATCGTCGAGATGCTTATACTGACGAGTTGTTCACAAACCTTCCGCCTCATGAGCGTTCGGAAAAACTTCGTGAGTGGTGGGCAAATCCGTCAAAGGATGGACGTCATAAAGAAAGTCTCCGTCAGCATTGGTTTATTGCTCAAGATGTTGTAGCGCTTGAAGAAGAATATGGCAAATTGCCAATGATTAACTTTAGACAGGATACCTACACAATTGAGTATGAGATGTTTGTTCCAGTATTGGTTAAGGCGTTGCAAGAAATGGCTGATGAACTGGAGAGCATGAAAAAACAAATGCAGGAGTTAAAGAAATGACACGTTGTGTAATTGATTCGGATGGATTGTTTATCGAAGAACAGTATTTTGATGACTGTCGCCAAAGTATTGAAGCTGAAGTTCCTGTGCTTGAACAACATCAGGCAGCGAAGTGGGTTGGGGAAGGTTGGGAAATTGTCCCTGATTATCGCGGGTGTATGGTTGTCATTGGTGGTGATGTGCAGGTTTGGAATGAGTTGGGCAACCTTCCTGTCGATGTTGTTTTGATTTGTGCTGATTAGTTTAAGTACACCATGCAGTTGTATGGTGTACTTAAAGCTATCGGTCGATTCAGTGGAGTTTTTATGGCTGATTTAATTCATATCAGGGCGGATATTCCAACAGTAAACATTGAAATGCCAGTCGGAAACGCCCGGCGTTTTGAAGTAACGGTAACGGTGGATGGGCAACCTTTCGATTTATCTGCCGCGGAACTGAAGATGATGGTTGCTCCTAGCGTTGGTTTGGCATTTGATACTACAGGAAATATTCAGGTAGTCGGCAACGTCCTAACGCTGGATTTCCCGCCTGATTTTTCCCGAGACGCAAAGTGGCGCCGCGCAAAGTATGACATTTTGAATGTATCAACGCGCCACACGTTGATACGTGGCGAAATCTGTTTGCTGGAGGTTGTAACGCGATGACTATATATATGTTTACCCTGTCAGACAAAACGCCGGCGGTCGAGATTGACGTTAAGGAAACCGCCATTGCTCAAGGTGCAGGGCAGGATTTGTACGAGCGAGCGAAAAAAGAACTTGGCTACTCTGGCACTTTTGAAGAATTTCTCGCTTCGTTCAAAGGCGACACTGGCGAACGAGGGATTCAAGGCGAAAGAGGAATGGACGGCTTGCCCGGCGCGAAAGGAGATAAGGGCGATACTGGCGAGCGTGGCCCGATAGGACCACAAGGGCAACGTGGGGAAACGGGCCAGCAAGGTTTACAAGGCCCTATTGGGCCTACTGGACCTAAAGGCGATACTGGACCTAAAGGGGCGGCCGGGCTTCAAGGGCCTATTGGTCCACAAGGTTTGCGAGGCGAGCGAGGGGAACAAGGCCCAATCGGACCTGTTGGGCCTCAAGGGCCTATTGGGTTAACTGGTCCAAAAGGAGCAGATGGCCGCGATGGTGTGGGTATCTCGCAAAAACTGACCTTATCCGGAAATACACTTACTCTGTCGGACGGCGGGGGAAGCGTAACGCTACCAAGTCAAGAAGCAAATACGCCAACCGGGCAAGCCAATGATTACGAAATCCACGGCACTGGTATGCCTAACGGAAATGTTGCCGCACCAGTCGGGGCGACCTATGTTGATACGGTTGCTACAAATGGCGCTTTGAAGTGGATAAAACGAACCGGAAACAATAACCAAGGATGGGAGGTTTTGACTGGCGATACCGGCTGGCGAACGCTGAACATTGTTTCAAAATTGGGCAATTCTTATCTGAAAATACGACGCAAAAATGACACCGTAATGTATCAATTCGGCGGTTTACAATGGGGCTGGTTTGGTATCGTAAGGCGAGGCGGTCCGGGGTACGTTGTCCAGCCATCGGACAGGGAGCGGAACGTTTTTATTTTAACTTTTAACCAAATACCGCAAGGGTTTAGGTCAGAATCCAGCTTAATTGGCGGTATCTACAATGACAAAGGCATTCCATACGGAACATGGTATTTGGGTAGTCCTGGGGATAGTAATATGCTGCGTTTCCAGTTTACTGACCCTGTCCCTACTGACCGAGATATTGGCGATATTCGGGTAAGTCCTATCATGTACCTGACTAATGACCCTTGGCCGACTAGATTGCCATAATTTTTAAAGGAGAATAAAAACGGCTTCACTTGTCGCTCAAACTATTTCAGCGCCGGGATTCAAACCATTCATTATGCTGTTACCGGCAAACTTGCGTAACAGGCCATCTTTCAGATGGCCTTTTTTCTTGGAGGCAAAAAATGAGTAACTCACTCAAATGGGTTAAATATATTCTTGAATGGCGTTTTCTTCCTGTACGGTTTCAGCAGTGGTTGTTTGGTACGGGCACGCGTGCGGTTGAATTTGTCAGTGGTTGTTCGATGATTGGTTATGCGTTGGTCTTCGCATTTTCGCCGAACGACATCTATAGTTGGCCAATATATTATAAATTCAAGGATATTTCAGAGTTTACGTTGATATTGGTATTTGGCGGTGTCGGAGTGCTGCAACTGATGGCAATGTACTGGCAGACATTCAAGGGGGAAGTGCTGTCGGGTTATATGCTTCTGGTATCGGCATTTATCTGGTATTTAACGGCGTATGCGTTTTGGGCGGCCTATCCGCCGGCGCATACAGGCATGGTTATTCCGCCCGTCTTGGCATTCCTTTGCTTACTTGCTGGAAATAACTCACTTAAATTCTTGTTTTCGGAGGATAAATTCAAACGGAAACAAAAGGGGGAATAATGCACGATTTTTTTCAAATCGGCTATCTGTTCGCGATAGGGGGCGGCGTCATTGGTAGCGTGTGGTCAAGCATGAAAGACCATGATGCACCAGTATCAAGCCTGTTTGAAGCTTTGATTTCGGCGGTTGCGGCGGCGGCAGTGGCGGAACGGTTTTTAATGCTAAACCAAGTATGGACTTGCGCCATTGCGGGCGCATTCATCGGCATCTTGACAGGTCATGCGATGGATACCGTGCAGGCCATTGCCCCGGGACTAATGAAAAAATGGCTCAGAAAAACAGCTAACAAATTTATCGATAGTAAAGACTAGCAAAGGCCGTCTGAATATTCAGACGGCCTTTTTATTTCGAAAGGTAGAATATGACACAAGTAACACAAAATTTTAGTTTGCGTGAATTAACGCGTAGCGAAACCGCCCGCCGTATGGGTGTTGAAAACATTCCGACTGAAAAGGAAATGCAGAATATCCGCAAGACAGCTGAGAAGTTGGAAGAAATTCGTGAATACGTTGGCCGTGGCATCATTGTTACAAGCTGTTTTCGCAGCGAGCGTGTGAATAAGTTGGTTGGTGGTAGCCCAACATCGGCACATCGTTTCGGTTCGGCGGCTGATTGTGACGCTATCGGCATGACTTCTTTTGCTTTTGCGCAAAAGCTGATTGAAATGCGTGATGTTGGAAAGCTGGTATTTGACCAGTTGATCTTGGAATTCCCGGAGCGTGGGGATGGTGCATGGGTGCACATCGGTTTCCGACACAATGGTGCCCAACGTAATCAGGTTATGACCTCCGTTAAACGCGGTGGGAAAACCGTTTATTTACAGGGATTAGTGCCATGATTCCGTGGATACTTAAAAACAGAATCACCACGGCCCTAATTGTGTTGGTGGTGGTTTTGGTGTGTTGGCTTGGCTTTGTTTATGGTGTCGCCATTCCTGATGCTGAAAAGCGCGGTGCAGCAGTCGCTACGGCAAAAATCAGCCAAGATTTTGCTGTTGCCCAAGGCCGGCGTGTTGCTGAAACATTGGAAAAAGAACGGGCGCGCACCGCTGAATTTGCTACGATGCAAGCCAAAATAGAAAAGGAGAGAATCCATGCGAAAACTGTTATTAATAGCCTTCGCAGCGAGCTTGACCGCGTGCAGCAGTACGCCCGAAATCAAGGTGGCCGCCGAAACCTGCCCGCAACCGATAGCACCGCCGGCGCATCTGATGAATCAGTTGCCAAAGGCTGGGCATTATTCGGAAAATGCACGGCTGAATATGCTGGAATGGCAGAAGTAGCAGACCAGCAAAGAAATGATCTGGCTGAATGGCAGGCTTATGGCCGTATTGTTTCTGGTGAATGAAAAAGCCCCCTTGCGGGGGCTTACTCTATAAAAAAAGCGTACTGTATGGAAAGAGTAGGTTAAGAGAAGCTGATATTCAGATGTTTGCCAAGCTTTTCAGCGGCTTTTTCCAAAAAATCAATTTTTGTATTGTGACGCAAATTCAGTAAGCGGTCAATTTGCGGCATGTGCACGTCTAATCTTCTTGCCATTTCGGCTTTCTTTACATTTTGTTGTACCATTTCATTGAGTAGCAGGATTTTAGCTGTTTCTAATGCCGGTAAAACGACAACATGCTCACCATCATTTTCTGAAGGCATTGGGACTGCTTTCCTGTCTTCAAAGTATCCTTCTAATGCGCAAATCAGGCCGTCAATCGCTTCGATTTTTGCTGTATCTTCGTCTTCTCCGACTGCGACAGCTTCCGGAATATCTGGGAATGTTACTAATAAAGTACCATTATCGTCTGGCGTTAGAATATAGGGGTAAGCTAACATACAAACCTTTCATAATAATCCACTATAGTTATTAGGTAGCAAGCTCCTCCGAGCTTGCTCCTTTTTATTTCTTATTTATTTAAGATCTAAGTCTTTTTTGATTTTTTGAACCAATCCGGTACCGATTTCTTTACTACCGTGGTTTGGGAAAACTGATGTTTTATTACCAAGTTTTATTAATTGATGGCTTCCGCGTTTTAGCGTGGTAAACTCTACACCTTGAGAGAGCAGCCATTTCCTGAATTCGCTGTATTTCATCATTCACCTCCTTTCCATACAGTAAGGCCATAATACAACAAAAATGTTGTGATTGCAATACTAAATACAACATTTTTGTTGTATTCAGTATTACTCAAGATGATTTTACTTTGTGGGTATATATGGGGGTATATAAATTAGTAAAAAATAAAAATGTATTTATATACATATAGTTATTATTGAAAGGATAATCATGATGGAAAATGGTTTTTAACAGATAAATGGTCAAAGGCCGTCTGAAAGTTTCAGACGGCCTTCAATATTAAATATAAACAGAAAATCAGAGAAAATATGAATATCAAACAATTTATCCAAGCCCTGCCCAAAGCCGAGTTGCACGTTCATATCGAAGGGACGTTTGAGCCGGGGCTGATGTTTGAAATCGCCAAGCGCAACCATATAGCAATTCCTTATGAAAATGTCGATGCGGTACGGCAGGCTTATGATTTTCACAATCTGCAGTCGTTTTTGGATATTTATTATGCCGGTGCCGGCGTATTGTTGCACGAGGCGGATTTTTACGATTTGACCCGCGCGTATCTTGAGCGTTGCCGTGAAGACAATGTCGTGCATACGGAAATATTTTTCGATCCGCAAACCCATATTGCGCGGGGTGTGGCGTTTGAAACCGTGATTAACGGCATTGTCCGCGCCTGTCATGAAGCCGGACAGCAATGGGGAATAAGCACGCGTTTGATTATGTGTTTCCTGCGTCATTTGTCGGAAGAAAGCGCATTTGAAACCTTAAATCAGGCTTTGCCTTATAAGGAACACATCATTGGCGTAGGCTTGGATTCGAGCGAGCAGGGGCATCCGCCGTCCAAGTTCGAGCGCGTGTTTGCGCAGGCGCGGGCGGAGGGTTTGTTGACGGTGGCACATGCCGGAGAAGAAGGCCCGCCGGAATATGTTTATGAGGCTTTGGACTTGCTGCATATCCGCCGTATCGATCATGGCGTACGGGCGGAAGAAGATGAGGCGTTGATGGCGCGTTTGATTAAAGAACAAATGCCATTGACCGTTTGCCCGTTGAGCAATTTGAAATTAAAAGTGTTCCCTGAAATGGCAAAACACAATTTGCGCCGTATGTTGCAACGCGGCGTGTTGGTAACCGTCAATTCCGATGATCCGGCGTATTTCGGCGGCTATATGAACCGCAATTTTGAAGCGCTTGCCGAGGCTTTGGATTTGAGTGCGGAAGAAATCAAAACCTTGTGCGCGAATTCGTTCCGCGCTTCGTTTTTGAGCGAGGCGGAAAAGGAAGAATGGGTACGGAAGATTGAAAGTTTTAATGTTGAATAACGATAAAAGGCCGTCTGAAAAAGTTTCAGACGGCCTTTTATGATGGCGGTTAATAGTCGACTTTGATTTTAGGCGTTTCCTGAGCGGCTTTGTATTCTTCTTCCAATTCAAAGCGCAGCGGATACAAATTCAATTTTTCCATCAGCAGGCGGTCGCCGTCTTCGTCCGGATTGCCCGTAGTCAGCAGCTTGTCGCCGTAGAAAATTGAGTTTGCGCCAGCCATGAAACACATGGCCTGCATGGATTCCGGCATATTGCTGCGGCCAGCGGACAGGCGGACGTAACTGTGCGGCATGGTAATGCGCGCGACGGCGATGGTGCGGACAAATTCCGTCCAGTCCAAATCTTCGGCATCGGCCAGCGGCGTGCCTTCCACTTTGACCAACTGGTTAATCGGCACGCTTTCGGGTTGCGGATCGAGGTTGGCAAGGCTGGCAATCAGGCCTGCGCGTTCGGCGCGGGTTTCGTTCATGCCGACGATGCCGCCGCAGCAGACTTTCAAACCGGCATTGCGAACTTTGCCCAAAGTATCCATGCGGTCTTCGTGTTTGCGGGTGTGGATGATGTCGTTGTAGCGTTCGGGGTCGGTGTCGAGGTTGTGGTTGTAGTAGTCCAAACCGGCTTTTTTGAAGTCTTCCGCCATGCCGTCTTCGAGCATGCCGAAGGTGCCGCACACTTCCATGCCCAAGCCTTTCACCGCGCTGATGATTTCGGAAACGACAGCCACGTCTTTGGGTTTGGGGCCGCGCCATGCCGCGCCCATGCAGAAACGGCTGGCGCCGCGCGATTGGGCAATTTTGGCTTTTTCGACGATTTCGTCCACATCCATCATCTGCTCTTTGCCCAGATTGGTGTTGTGGTGTGCCGATTGCGGACAATAGGCGCAGTCTTCGGGGCAGCCGCCGGTTTTGATGGAGAGCAGGGTGGAAAGTTGGATTTCGCGCGGGTTGAAGTTTTGGCGGTGGATTTCGGCGGCTTGGAAAACGAGGTCGAGGAAAGGCAGTCCGAATAAAGCCTCGACATCGCATTTTTTCCAATAACGCGCAGTCGGATGCGGCTTGCGCTCGGTTTGACGGCGCAAGGCTACGGGAGATACGGTCATAGTGTGTTCTTTCGTGTTTACAGCGACGCAGTGTCGCTGACGGCTTGACTGCCGGCGCAATGACGGCAGCAGCAGGTTTGAAATCAATATAAAAGGCCGTCTGAAACGGCGCAGCAAGTGTAACGCTTTTGATAATGTAGAGCAAATGTTTCAGACGGCCTGAAATATGGTTTGCCCGGGTTTGCTATAATCGCATTTTTAATTTTTCCGTTTTCTTATGAACGCGCCCAAAGCCTTCGCCGTACTCGGCCCGACCGCCGGCGGTAAAACCGCACTGGCCTTAAATATTGCCCGATCGTTGCCGGTAGAAATCATCAGTTTGGATTCCGCGCTGGTGTATTGCGGCATGGACATCGGTACGGCCAAGCCGACTGCCGAAGAGCTTGTTGCCGTACCGCATCATTTGATTGATATTATCTCGCCGCTGGAAAGTTACAGCGCGGCGGATTTTGTCGGCGACTGCGTGCGCTTGGTGAACGAAATACATGCGCGCGGTCGCTATCCGCTGATTGTCGGCGGCACGATGATGTATTTCCATGCGCTGACGGAAGGTTTGAACGATTTGCCCGGCGCGGATGCGGCGGTGCGCGCACAGCTTCAGGCGGAAAAAAAAGAACACGGTTTGGCAGGCCTGTATCGCCGTTTGCAGGAAGTTGACCCGATAACGGCAGGCCGTCTGAAAGCCAATGACAGCCAGCGTATTGAGCGCGCTTTGGAAGTCTATCTTCTGACCGGCAGGCCTTTGAGCGAACATTTCACAGAGCAGAAGCAGGCTGCGTCTTTATTGGATTTATGCACGGTTGCCCTTATCCCCGAAGACCGCCATTTGTTACACCAGCAAATCGAAAAACGCTTTTTAAGTATGCTGGAGCACGGTTTCCTAGATGAAATACACGCCTTACGCCGCGATTATCCGCAACTGCATGCCGATATGCCGTCTATGCGCTGCGTGGGCTACCGTCAGGCTTGGGATTATCTCGAAGGCGAAACCGATTATGAAACCTTTGTCGAAAAAGGCATTGTCGCCACGCGCCAGCTTGCCAAACGCCAGTTGACCTGGTTGCGGAAAATTCCTTTGGCGCACACGCTAGACCCTTACGCAGACAGCGATTATGTTCAGACGGCCTTAGCCTTGGCGCGTCGGCATTTTCAGGAATAATCCATGCTGACCACGCCACCACTTGCGCCTAAAACATTGGCTGCGCTAAAAGAATTGGGTATTTACACACTGGAAGATTTGCAAAAAATCAGCGCAGTCCGCGCGTTTCTATTGCTGAAAGCATCGGGTTTGACCGTAACCAAAAGCACCTTGTGGCAACTGGATGCGTTGGTTTCAGGTGTGGATGTCGGGCATGTTTCCGAGGAGAGAAAGACGGAGCTAGGCGAAGCATTAAAAAATCATCCGCCTGTTGCCGTTTTCCCTTCGCAAAGCGATATGGAAGCCTTTATGCGGCTGGCAATAGAACAGGCCAGACAATCGGCGGCATTGGGCGAGGTACCCGTTGGCTCGGTCATCGTATGTCAAGGCAAGGCAATTGCAGCGGCACATAATACCTGCATTGGCGACCACAATGTCAGCCACCACGCCGAAATCAACGCGCTTGCCGCTGCAGGCAAAGCTTTACAAAACTATCGCTTGGAAGATTGCGATGTGTACATCACATTAGAACCTTGCACCATGTGTGCCTCTGCCTTGATACAGGCACGGGTCGGGCGCGTGATTTATGGTGCGGCCGAACCCAAAACCGGTGCGGCAGGCAGCGTGGTTGATTTGTTTGCCGACAAACGTCTGAACAAGCATACCGCAATTTTGGGCGGCATATTGGCAGAAGAATGCCAAAGCGTATTGCAGGATTTCTTTGCGGCCAAACGGAAGGCCGTCTGAATTTCAGACGGCCTGTCAGCAAAAATACTTTATTTTAAATTTTCGGATTTCCCATGTCAGTCAATCATTACGAAAACTTCCCAGTCGGCTCCGTTGTGCTGCCACGCCGTTTGCGTAAGCCGGTTCACGCCGTTTACGCTTTTGCACGGACGGCGGACGATATTGCCGACGAAGGCAATGCCGAAGCAGCCGAACGCCTGCGCCAACTGGACGAACTAAAGGCAGAGTTAGACCGTATTGCACAAGGCGGGAAACTGCAAACGGCTTTGATGCAGCGTTTATATAACGAAGCGATTGTGCCGTTTCAATTGCCGTTGCAGCCGTTTTATGATTTGCTGGCGGCGTTCAGTCAGGATGTGATCAAAACCCGTTATGAAAACTTTGGCGAATTGATTGCCTATTGCCGTTTGTCCGCTAATCCGGTGGGGCGCATTATGCTGCATTTGTACGGGCAAACTGATGAAGTGAGCATGGCGCAAAGCGACGGCATTTGCACTGCCTTGCAGCTGATTAATTTCTGGCAGGACGTTGCGGTAGATTGGCAGAAAGGTCGCGTGTACATCCCTCAGGAAGATTTGCAGAAGTTTAAAGTTAGTGAAGAGCAGATTGCGGCCGGCAAAGCCGACTTTGCTTTTCAACGATTGATGGCGCATGAGTGTCAACGTGCTTTTCAAATGCTGAAGGCCGGCTCGCCGTTGGGTAAAACCCTCAAAGGACGAATCGGTTTTGAGTTGCGCATGATTATTGTCGGCGGCCAGTTGATTTTGCAGAAACTGGACGGTTGCAAATATGACGTGTTTAACCAGCGGCCGCTGTTGGATAAGAAAGACTGGATGATTATCATCAAACGGGCTTTGATGAAGAAATAAAAAAAGGCCGTCTGAAATTGATGTTTCAGACGGCCTTGATGTTTTCGATTAGCGGTTTTTCAAACGGTTGATGCGGTTGTCCAAAGAAGGATGGGTGCTGAACCAAGAATCTTTGGCTTCGCTGGCAATGCCCATTGCGGTCATGGTTTGCGGCAGATCGCTGGTGCTGCCTTTTAAGCGTTGCAGGGCGGCAATCATTTTCGGCGCGCCCACCAGTTTTGCAGCGCCCGCATCGGCGCGGTATTCGCGTTGGCGGCTGAACCACATCACAATGATGCTGGCGAGGAAGCCGAATACGATCTGCAATACCATGCTGACCATGAAATATGTACCTTGCGACGTACTGCCGTCATTGTTGCGCGCCACCATGCTGGAAACAATACGCGCCAAGAAGACAACAAAAGTATTCACAATACCTTGAATCAGTGTCAGCGTTACCATATCGCCGTTGCCGACGTGTGCCATTTCATGCGCCAAAACGGCTTCGACTTCATCGCGGGTCATGTGGTCGAGCAGGCCGGTGCTGACAGCGATGAGCGAGCTGTTTTTGGTCGCGCCGGTTGCAAAGGCATTAGGCTCTGGGGAGTCGTAAATGGCTACTTCGGGCGTTTTCAGATTCCATTGGCGGGCTTGCGCTTCAACAGTTGCCAACAGCCAAGCTTCTTCTTCGCTTTGGGGCTGGTCGATGACGACGGCGCCGACCGAATGTTTGGCAATGGTTTTCGACATCAGCAAAGAGACAATCGAGCCGCTGAAGCCGACGACTGCGGAATAAGCCAACAGGCTGCCGACTTGGTCGGTACTGTTGATGCCCAAGATGGCCAAAATAATACGGATGACAACCAGAACTGCGATATTGGTTGCGATAAATAAGAAAATGCGTTTCACCGATTATTCCTTTTTAGTGTGGTTTGTGAGGTGATTTTTATATGGGCGCATTGTCTCAAAAACTCTATAGAGATGAAACAGCATGATAGGCAAAGGTATGCAAATTCAAAGCAATTGAAGCAAAGGCCGTCTGAAAAGGTAGTCTCAACCAGTGAGAATCGCTTTTCAGACGGCCTCTTATAGGTAAAACTATCTGCCGGCTTCTTCCAGCCAGTTGCGCGGTATAAGGAATTGATTGAGGCGTGCTTCGGGTGAACCTTCTTCCGGCACATATTGATACTCGAAGCGTACCAAAGGCGGCATGGACATCAAAATGCTTTCCGTACGGCCGCCGCTTTGCAGGCCGAACAGCGTGCCTCTGTCCCAAACCAAGTTAAACTCGACATAGCGTCCGCGACGGTAGAGTTGGAAATCTCGTTCACGTTCTCCATAAGGCGTGTTTTTACGTTTGGCCACAATCGGCAGATACGCTGCGATATAGCCTTCCCCAACCGCCTTGATAAAATTCAGGCAGGTATCGAAATCCCAACGGTTTAAATCGTCAAAAAACAGGCCGCCCACGCCGCGTGTTTCGTTACGGTGTTTCAAGTAGAAATATTCGTCACACCATTGTTTGAATTCAGAATAAACCGATTCGCCAAATGGCGTGCATACGTCTCGCACCACTGTGTGCCAATGCACGATATCTTCTTCAAAAGGATAAAACGGCGTCAAATCAAAGCCGCCGCCAAACCACCAAACCGGCTCGGCATTTTCAGGATAGGCAATAAAAAAGCGCACATTGGCATGGCTGGTCGGGACATAAGGATTTTTCGGATGAATGACCAGCGACACGCCCATGGCTTCAAACGCCGCGCCTGCCAATTCAGGACGATGGGCAGTGGCAGAAGCCGGCATTTTGGTTCCCTTTACATGCGAAAAATTTACACCGGCCTGCTCGAATACTGCGCCGTTTTTCAATACGCGGGTTTCGCCGATACCCAGTTTCCCCGTCCACGCTTCATGCACAAATTTGGCTTCGCCATCTTCTTGCTCCAGCGCGGCGCAGATTTGGTTTTGCAGGGTTTTGAGGAGGGTTAGAACGGATTCTGTGTGCATGATATTTCCTTGATGGTGTTTTGTTATGGGTAAATTTTTGCAGGGCTTATCTTGTAATCAAGCTTGACTCATCAGCAATAGATTGAAAGGTATCGATGATGTGGCGATACCTTTCAGACGGCCTTGATTTATTCAGTAAAAAAGGTATGTGCGCCCAAATAGTTTTTGGCGTAGAACGGGGTGGAAAGTTTTTCGGTTTTGATGGTTTTGCCGCTGCTGGGGGCGTGGATGAATTCGCCGTTGCCGATGTAGAGGCCGACATGGGAATATTTGTGTGCGCCGCCGGTATTGAAAAAGACAAGATCGCCGGCTTTTAATTTGTCATCGGAAATTTTACGGCTGGCTGCGGCCATATCGCGTGCGGTGCGTGGCAGATTGACATTGAGGGCGTTTTTATAGACGAATTGGATCATGCCGCTGCAGTCAAAGCCTGTGGCTGTGGTACTGCCGCCCCATTTGTAGGGCGTGCCGATCAGGCCCATGCTGTGAAGCATCAATTCCTGCGAACCTTGTGTGCGGTCAATATGGGAAATGCGGACAGGTTGGACTTTTCTGGCGGTTATTTGCGGCTTGTGGGATTTGTGTTTGCTGGTGGTGCCGCAGGAGGCCAACAATAGGCTGGTGGTACAAACAAATAGGGTTTTGCAGATGAGTCGAGACATGGTGAATTTCTCCGGTCGCATGATTTATGTTTTCAGACGGTCTCTATAATAATCCTTCTATGGGCAGGATGGACAGGATTTTTGAAGTAACCCGTTTCCAGAATTTGGCTTCTGGTTCTTGTGCGTAAGTTCGTTTTTCACTTGGGTCATACCAGTATAGTTTATTGTAATTGCCAAGCGTTACCTGATAGGCGTAGTTTGGGGTGGTCGTAACGAGGGTGCGCTGCATTTGGCCTGCGATTTGGGGACTTTCGATGACGACACCCATTTCGGTATTGAGGCGTGCGGAACGTGGGTCGAGGTTGAATGAGCCGATGAAAATGCGTTTCTCGTCCACGATGAATGTTTTGGCGTGCAAGCTGGTGGCGGAGCTACCGGTCAAGCCGCGGTCTTTGGAGGTCGGAACGGCGTGGTTGGGCTGGAGCTCATAGAGTTTGACCCCAGCTTTAAGCAAGGGCTTGCGGTATTTGACGTAGCCGGAATGGACGGCGGCAACGTCGGTTGCTTGGAGCGAATTGGTCAAAACGGTAACGTCCACGCCGTTGTGAATCAGCTTTTCTATGGCTTTAACGCCCGATTTTGTGGGCACAAAATAGGGTGAGACAAGGTAAACGCTTTTTTCAGGTTGCTTGAGGGCGTCTTGTAGGCGTTCGGAAATAGGCGGTTTATGCCGGTCACGGTCTAAGCCTTTGGCCGGGTCATCGCTGATCAGGCGTGTGCTGACACTTTGCCACTCCATAAGGTTGCTCTGTATTTTTTGATAGAGGTTGGAGTGTTCAATGCTTTGACGGTAGCGGATGAGCGTTTGGTTTTTATCTTGGTCGGTGTAATTAAGTTCGGCTAGTCCTTTTTGCAGGTTTCCCCGTTTGATTATGCTACTTGCATTGTAGGCGGAATGGCTTGCCCAGTAGCGGTCGAAGTCTTGGGAAACTTCGGTTACTACGCGGCCAGTGGCGAGAATGTCGAGGTCGGCAAAAATAGTGTCGTCGTTAACCTTGAAATATTCGTCGCCGATATTGCGGCCGCCTAAAATGGTGGCACGGTTGTCGGCGGTAAACGATTTGTTGTGCATCCGGCGGTTGAGCCGTGGGAAGTCGGCAACATAGCCGAGTGCACGCCATTTTCTGAAAATAAAGGGATTAAACAGACGGACTTCGATATTGGGATGATTGTCGAGTGCCAGTAGGAGATCATCCATGCCGTTGGTGTTGTTGTCGTCCAGAAGCAAACGCACACGGACGCCGCGTTCGGCCGCGCGATGAATCAGGTTGAACAAAAGCTTGCCAGAGATGTCGTTGTGCCAGATATAGTACTGTAAATCAAGGGTATGGTCTGCAGCTTCAATTAAGGCTGCTCGGGCGACAAAGGCTTCATGGGCATCGTTCAGCAGATAGATATGGGAAATATCGGCCTTGGAGGGGGTGGAAGGAATACCTAAGACGCTGTCCAGTCGCGGCGTTGAAGGGATGTCAAGATAACTGCTTTGGGTGCGTTCGTCCAATGATGGCAAAAACGTGGCGCAACCGCCCAATAGCAGGGTATAAAGAAGAGGAAGATGAAATTTCATGGGAAACCGGTACAAACAATCCCTACCTAAATGACATTTAGGCAGGGATTGAATTGAAATTAGGTTGCTTGAATCAGCTTAGAAGGCAACATAATTTGCCGGGTTGACCGGTTTGCCGTTTTGACGGATTTCAAAGTGCAACTGGGTGCGGGATGCATCGGTATTACCCATGTGCGCAATGGTTTGGCCGCGTTTTACGGTTTGGTTTTCATTGACCAGCAGACGTTGGTTGTGGCCGTATGCGCTCAAGAATGAGGAGTTATGTTGGATGATGACCAAGTTGCCGTAACCGCGCAAACCTGAGCCTGCGTAAACGACTTTACCGTCTGCCGCTGCAACGACAGGCTGGCCTTGCGTACCCGCAATATCCACGCCTTTGTTGCTGCCGCCGAAGTTGGCGATAACGTTACCGGTAGTCGGACGTTGCCATGTGATGCCGCTGACGTTGCGGCTGCTGCCGGTAGACACGGTCGGAGTATTGGCAGGCGTGCTTGGAGTCGGAGCGGTGGTTGTGGTTGTCGGAGTAGAAGGTTTGCTTGCAGAAGCTGCCGGTGCAACGTAGCCTTCAGGTTTTACACGCAGGGTTTGGCCAACGCTGATGGTGTTGTCGGCCAAGTTATTCCATGCACGCAGATTGTCTTGGGTAATGTTGTAGCGTTTGGAGATGTTGTAAACGGTATCACCGCGAACGACAGTATGTGTTGCTGCATTAATATCGACAGGCGCATAAGAAGGCGTGTAAGTGCCGGTGCTGCCGCTGTTGTACGTTGGCGCAGGTGTACTTGCCGGCGGAGTGTATGGCGCATCTGCCGCAGGGCTGGTGTTGGTATTGTAAGGCGCGGCACCGTAAGGATTGTCAGCAGTAGAGCTTGTTGTTGAACCACCGCTTTGTGTGCCGACGACTACAGGAGCCGGTTGTTGGCTGGCACAGGCTGCAAGTAATAAAACCAAAGCTGCCGATCCGGCATAAGATACACTTTTTTTCAACATGTTAATGACTTTCGTATTCGGGTAATTGTTCTCGTCGGGGCATATCATAATAAAAATATGCTTGTTTCTCAAGTGTTCGGCTGTTAGGGACTGTTAAGGCGCAGGGATTTCTGACCAAAAGGAAGCGGTTTGCTCCATTTGTCCGTAGGCAGTCAAATCGACTTGAAGGGGGGTAATCGTGATGAAGCCGGCCGCGCATTCGCCAAAGTCGGTACCTTCTTCGCTGTCGGAAACATCGCCGACCGGCCCAATCCAATAAATTTGTTCGCCACGTGGATTATACATGGGAACAATGCTTTGTTCATGATGGCGACGGCCGAGCCGTGTCATTTTTATGCCTTGGATATCCTCAGGTGCGACGGCAGGGATATTGATGTTCCATAAGATGGGTTTGGAAATAGGGCGTTTGAGAAAGTAGGAAAGCAGCATCCAAGCGGCTTTTTCTGCGGTTTCCCAATAACGGCCGCTGGAATCGGCAAGCGAAAAGGCAATAGCGGGAATGCCCATCAGAAAGGCTTCCGTTGCGGCGGCAACCGTACCGGAATAAAGCGTATCGTCACCCATGTTTGCGCCGTTGTTAATGCCGGATAAGACTAAGTCGGGTTTGAAATCGGCAAGGGCATGCTGGCCGACATGAATGCAGTCGGTGGGCGTGCCATTCACATAATAAAACCCGTTTTCCGCCTGTTTCAGTTGTAAAGGACGGTCTAAAGTCAGGGAATTACTGACGCCGCTGCGATCGCGTTCGGGTGCAACCACCCTGACATTGGCAAATTCTGCACATACTCTTGCCAAAACAGCCAAACCGGGCGCAAGATAACCATCGTCGTTTGAGATTAATATGTTCATGTGACAATATTGTGTCTATCGGTAGGATGGGCGGTATTGTACTGGTTTGCTTGAGCGATTGTCCATGAATCGGCAACGTTTGGGCGGAAAGGATAATAATGAAACATTATGAATTAGACCCCAAAGCTTTATTGGGCGGCGTGATTGCTTCAGATGGCAATCAGGAGATTGTTCAGCTTTCACTGCAGAAGAATAATGAAATTCCGGCATATGAGACGGATGCGATTATTTTGCTTTTGGTTTTAAACGGCAAGGCCGAAATCAAAACGGTGGATCAAGTTTTGCAGACCGAAGGCTTGCAAGTTATCCGTCTTGAGCCGATGGAGGCGCACAGTATCCGCGCGTTGGCCGATAACACCAATATTTTGGTTATCAAACAATTGATTCACGAAACCGGCCTCAGCAAACGTTTGAGATTTGGAAGTTGCTGCCTGTAATGCAATAAAGGCCGTCTGAAAAATTTCAGACGGCCTTTTTAAAATCAACTAGATTTATTTCAAACCTTTTTTCACCAAGTCTTCATAACCGCCATGGTTGGTTACGTTGGTGTAGCCGGCTTTTTTCAGCTCAGTCAGCGCAGCTTCTGCTCGGCGGCCGCTGCGGCAGTAGAGGTTGACCGGTGCGTTTTTATCCGGGCTCACGGATTTGATGCGGTCAACGATTTGGTCGTGCGGAATATTGAGTGCACCTTGCAAATGACCTTCTTTGAATTCTTCGGCAGAGCGGACATCAATCCAAACCCCTTTTGCTTTTGCAGGCTGTGCCGCGCTTTTTTCAACCTTAGGCATAGAGGCTGCGGAAGCGGCCAAAGGAGTGGCAATAGCGGCGGCAAAAAGTACGGCGGTCAGCAGTTTCTTCATGGTTCAATCTCCTATCAGACAGAAAACAATATGATAACTTTATCAGTTTAGCATTTCATCAGGCCGTCTGAAAGGGGAGTCGTCTTTCAGAAGGCCTGATTTTACAAACCGATTAGCGTTGGGTTTCTACTGCTTCCAAAGCGCGCAAAGCGTATGTATAAGCGGCACCTGCGTTCAGTGCGATAGCGGTGGCCAATGCGCCGGCGATTTCGCTTTCGGTTGCACCTGCCTTGGCTGCAGCGGCGGCATGCACGCTGATGCAGCTTTCGCAACGTGTGGTAATGGCAACGGCGATGGCGATCAGTTCGCGAGTTTTGGCATCCAGTGCTTCGGCAGCGGCTGCTTGATCCAGTGCGCCGTAGGCTTGCAGCATTTTAGGATGGTTTTTACCCAGTTCGCCGAATGCTTTTTTTACCAAGGCGGTATGTTCAGGCCAGTCTTTAAACATGATATGTCCTTTCTTAATGTGAGTGGATAAGATAAAAAATCCTATCCGTTTGTGTTTGGTGTGTGTATTATTGCAATAATTTGAAGATTTAAATCGTCAAAACATCTCATTTATTGGTAAAAAACACTATGGATATTTTGGATAGGCTGGTCGAATTGGCGCAGGTAAAAGGCAGCGTGGATGTTCAATGTCTGTTTTGGGGGGAGTGGTATGTGCGGCATGAACCAAAGCGTGCGCATGGTTTGGTGCATATCGTAACTGCCGGTTCGGGTTATATCCGAATTGATGGGGAGCAAGAGGCAAGGCTGCTGAGTGCGGGGGATATCATTTTTTTTCCGCGCAGCGTAGGGCATACTTTGAGCAGTGACAGCAGTTGTGAAAATCTTGGTGTTAATGTGCTGACGAGTGAAAAAGGCGCATTTAAAGTCAAGCGAAGTCATGCAGGAGGCGATGCGGCTTTGCATCTTTTCTGTGCACGGTTTGAATATGAAGCGCAGGCGGATATTATGGCGGGGCTGCCTGACACGGTTTTGCTGAATATCAACCATCCTTCTTTGCAGTATTTGGTGGCATTGTTGCAGTATGAGAGCGGTCAAGCCTTGTCCGGTTCGGTAGCGGTTGTGAATGCATTGGCTTCGGTGTTGTTGGTATTTCTACTTCGAGCCAGTCTGGAGAAAAATGGGGAAGCGCAATTAAGCGGTTTGCTGAATGGTTGGCAGGACAAACGCCTGCGGAATTTACTTCAGGCAGTAGTGGATAAGCCGGAAGAGGAATGGAATATCGAGAAAATGACTGCGATGGCCAACTTATCTCGCGCCCAGTTGATGCGGGTATTCAAGCAGCAGACGGGAACAAGCCCGCACGCCTTTGTAAACAGTATCCGCTTGCAGCAGGGGGCATTATTGTTGAAGCAGACGGCGGATTCGGTTTTATCGGTTGCGCTCTCGGTCGGTTTTCAATCGGAAACGCATTTTGGCAAGGCATTTAAAAAGCAATATGGGATATCGCCGGGGCAATATCGTAAGAATGATCGCGCTGATGAAGCAGCAGTACAAGCGGAAGAAATGCCAATTTATTTTATTTGAACAGATGATAAAAGGCCGTCTGAAAGTGTAATAATGAAATCTAGGATTTCTAAAACACTTTTCAGACGGCCTCAATTTTAAAACGTATCAATCAAACAGAATTAGTCCAGTTTTTTGAAATGACGGCGACGTTCCAATTCGCTCAGGTAGCGTTTACGCAGGCGGATGGATTGTGGCGTGATTTCGACCAGTTCGTCATCGTCGATGAACTCAACTGCACCTTCCAAAGTCAATTTGATAGGCGTAGTCAGGCGCACGGCTTCATCTGTACCGCTGGCGCGGACGTTGGTCAGTTTTTTACCTTTCAGAGGGTTTACCACCAAGTCGTTGTCGCGGCTGTGAATACCGATAATCATACCTTCGTAGACTTTGTCGTTTGGAGAAATGAACATACGGCCGCGGTCTTCCAAGTTCCACAGGGCGTAAGCAACAGCTTCACCTTGCTCTTGAGAAACCAGTACGCCGTTGTGACGGCCGGGCATATCAGGTTTAACCGGAGCATAGTCGTCAAAAACGTGGCTCATCAAGCCGGTACCGCGAGTCAAGGTCATAAATTCACCTTGGAAACCGATCAGGCCGCGTGCAGGAATGTGGTACTCCAGACGGGTACGACCGTTACCGTCGCTTTCCATATTGGTCAATTCGCCACGGCGGCGGCCGAGTTCTTCCATGACCGCGCCTTGGTTTTCATCTGGCACATCCACAGTCAGATTTTCGTAAGGCTCGCATTTTTGACCGTCAATTTCACGGAATACCACGCGCGGTTTGCCGACTGCCAATTCAAAGCCTTCGCGGCGCATGTTTTCCAACAAAATGGTCAGGTGCAATTCGCCACGACCGGAAACGCGGAATACATCAGCGTCGGCAGTATCTTCAACACGCAGGGCAACGTTGGTCAGCAATTCTTTTTGCAGGCGGTCGCGGATTTGGCGGGAAGTCACGAATTTGCCTTCAGTACCGGCCAAAGGAGAAGTGTTGACCATAAAGTCCATGGTCAGGGTCGGCTCGTCCACGCTCAACATAGGCAAGCCTTTAGGATTGTCTTTGTCGGTAATGGTTACGCCGATGCCGATGTCTTCGATACCGGAAATAATCACGATGTCGCCGGCTTCAGCTTCTTCCAAAGGTACGCGTTCCAAGCCTTGGAAACCCAACAGTTGGTTGATACGGCCTTGGGCAACTTGTTCTTCATGGTTCATAACGGCAACGACTTGGCCGGGTTTGATGCGGCCGTTCAGGATGCGACCGATACCGAGTCGGCCGGTGTAGTTGTCGTAGTCCAGTTGGGAAATTTGCAGTTGCAGCGTTTCTTCCGCGCTGCCGCTTGGTGCAGGCGTGTGTTTCAAAATGGTCTCGAACAGAGGACGCATATCGCTGCTCTCGTCGTTTTCATCCAGTTTGGCAAAGCCGGACAGACCGGAAGCATAGACGATAGGGAAGTCCAATTGTTCGTCAGTTGCACCCAAGTTGTCGAATAATTCGAATGTTTGGTCGATAACCCAGCTTGGACGGGCAGACGGTTTGTCGATTTTGTTGATAACAACGATAGGTTTCAGACCCAAAGCCAAGGCTTTTTTGGTCACGAAACGGGTTTGCGGCATAGGGCCTTCTTGTGCGTCAACCAACAGTACGACGCAGTCAACCATGCCCAATACACGTTCCACTTCGCCACCAAAATCGGCGTGTCCCGGGGTATCTACGATGTTGATGTGGTAGCCTTCGTATTCGATGGCGGTATTTTTAGCGAGAATGGTAATGCCGCGTTCTTTTTCAAGATCGTTGCTGTCCATGACGCGTTCTTCGACTTGCTGGTTGGAACGGAATGTGCCGGACTGACGCAGCAATTGGTCAACTAATGTGGTTTTGCCATGGTCGACGTGGGCGATGATGGCAATATTGCGGATTTGTTTCATGATGATTTATGTGTTTCAGCTAGGTGCTTAAAAAAAAGATAACTGGTAATTATAGCACGATTCCTAAGTATTGACCGAGTAGAAGATTCAAAAAAATAAGGCAAAAGCAGTTGAGAATAATTCATAATTAAATTTGATTGATTTTGTGTTGGATTATTTGCTTTTATTTATGGTTAACGAATGTAAATGTTTTTGAATGATGCAATGGATTCTTAATACTAATGTCAAAAAATTGTCATTAAAAACAGGGGATTAATTTTTCAGACGGCCTTTTTGGCTGGTTAACTTTTTTGATAATTGTTTGTATTTTAAATAGAAAATTTGTCAAAAGTGCTTCTTGTGCATACAATTACCTCATTCCATAACAACACACGAATCTTCATTTCGTGATTATCAACTTTTAAAAGAAAGAGAAAGAATTATGCAAGGCAACCAAGCAGTTATTGATTACATGAACGAATTATTGTCTGGTGAGTTGGCTGCTCGCGACCAATATTTTATCCACTCTCGCCTGTACTCTGAATGGGGTTACACCAAACTGTTCGAACGTTTGAACCACGAGATGGAAGAAGAAACCACTCACGCCGAAGACTTCATCCGTCGTATCCTGATGTTGGGCGGTACTCCTAAAATGACACGTGCCGAACTGAACATCGGTACTGACGTAATCTCTTGTCTGAAAGCAGACTTGAACACTGAATACGAAGTACGCGATGCGCTGAAAAAAGGCATCAAATTGTGCGAAGAAGCTCAAGACTACGTTACCCGCGATTTGATGATTGCCCAACTGAAAGACACTGAAGAAGATCACGCTCACTGGTTGGAACAACAACTGCGTCTGATCGAATTGGTCGGCGAAGGCAACTACTACCAAAGCCAACTGTAATCTAGCGTATAACATATTAAGGAGCTGAATATGAAAGGCGATCGCTTAGTTATTCGCGAGCTGAACAAAAACTTAGGTTTGTTGCTGATTACCATTAACCAATACTTCCTGCATGCCCGCATTTTGAAAAACTGGGGCTTTGAAGAATTGGGCGAACACTTCTTCAAACAATCCATCCGCGAAATGAAATCCGCAGACGATTTGATCGAGCGTATTTTATTCTTGGAAGGCCTGCCTAATCTGCAAGAACTGGGTAAACTGTTGATCGGTGAATCTACCGAGGAAATCATTGCCTGCGATCTGAAAAAAGAGTATGAAAAACATGATGCTCTGGTTGCAGCCATCGCTCTTGCAGAAGAGCAACAAGACTACGTCAGCCGTGATTTGTTGGAAAAACAAAAAGACATCAACGAAGAACACATCGACTGGCTTGAAACTCAGCAGGAATTGATTGGCAAAGTTGGTTTGCCAAACTACCTGCAAACAGCGGCGCAAGAGGACTAAAACACAAACCACTGCCAAATATAGCAGTCCCTGCTCCCATCAACGGCATATCTTTACGGATATGCCGTTTTCTTTTATGGAAATGCTTAAAGGCCGTCTGAATGTTCAGACGGCCTTGATTTTATATCGCTTTCAAACAGTATAGATAAGTAGTTTCCTTGTTTCTGGCAAACGCCAAAGGATCGGATTCATCTATTGCTTTTTTGTGGTGCGGTTTAGTTTTCAAAATATCGACTACATTGAGCGAGGCCGTCTGAAAGCATTGGTTTAGAAAGTCTTTATCGCGCAAATGCAAGTGTTCTGCCAAGTCGGAAATAATCAGCCAAGCTTCGCCGTTTGGATTTAAGTGCTGGCGTACGCCGTTGAGGAACGCAGTCAGCATGGCATGATTGGGGTCGTAAAGGGCAGTCTCAATAGCAGAGGTCGGTTTTGCCGGCAGCCAAGGCGGATTGCAGACGATAAGGTCGGCGCAAGTTTCGGGAAATAAATCAATCGATTGGATGTTGACAGCTTTATCCAGGCTTAGACGCTCAAGGTTTGCTGTGGCGCAGGCTATTGCTTTTGGGTTGGTGTCTGTGGCAATGATGTCGGGTATGCCTCGCTTGGCCAAAATTGCGGCAATAACACCTGAGCCGGTGCCGATGTCAAAGGCCGTCTGAATATGGGGAGCGAGTGGGGCTTGTGTGATTAAATCCAAATACTCGCCGCGCAGTGGAGAGAATACGCCGAAAGGAACATGGATTTTTCCATCAAGCTGAGGAATGTCTATGCCTTTTTTGTGCCATTCGTGTGCACCGATAAAACCCAATAATTGATTTAGCGGCAAAAGAAACGGTTTGTCGTTTAGTGTGTCGTAAACATCGCACAAGGCGGCGTAGATGTCGGGTGCGCGTGCATTGTCCAGTTGAAAATTAGGTTGGATTTCGATGGCAAGCATATTGAGCAAACGGCTTTGTTGCGCCTGTTTCATACGGTGGGCATGAAAGGCTGTCTGAATATCGGCAGGTGCGCCTTTCTTTTTTTCAGACGGCCTGCGGATACGTTTTTTCATTGCAGATAAGACTTGCTTGGCATTGTGAAAATCGCCAGTCCAAACAGTTGCAGTTTGCGCGTGGGCATTTTTTAAGATTTCTGTTGCGCCTGCTTCTTGTATGTAAACCGCCTGCTTGGGTGGCTTTTGTGTACTTTCGTTGCGCCATTCGATGTCGGAGCGGTTGGTAGGGATGGTATGGGGCATAATGTGTTTCAAATCGGGGAAATAGGGGATTAGTTTACTATATTTAGGATGTGTTCGGTTTGAGAGGAGCTTTTAATAGTCCAAATTAGACAAAATGTATAAAAATTTCTCAAGTTTTAAAATTTATACCAATATTTTGATAAAAATAGATTGTCGTTTTGTCTAAAATGAGTATAATGCAAAACCAGAACACAATAATCTTAATCAGATTTGGACAAGGAACATCATGCAATTAGACATTGACCGTTTGGTTGCCTATTTTGGCGGCGTAAACGCGCTGGCCGAAGCTCTGAAACAGCACGACCCGGAAAATGCTGCGACCACAGCGGCTATCTACAAATGGCGTACACGCGGGTCCCTGCCTTTGGCTCAGTTGCAAAAACTGACCGCTTTGGCGGAAGCGCAAGGCAGACCGCTTGATTTGAATGCTTTTTTACAAAAAAATGAATCTCTGGAGAGAACAGAAATGACACAAACCAACCGCGTTATCATTTTCGATACCACCATGCGCGACGGTGAGCAGTCCCCCGGCGCATCCATGACCAAAGAGGAGAAAATCCGTATTGCCCGCCAGTTGGAAAAGATGGGTGTCGATGTGATTGAGGCAGGTTTTGCAGCAGCCAGTCCGGGCGATTTTGAATCGGTTAATGCGATTGCCAAAATCATTACTAAATCTACAGTTTGCTCATTGGCGCGTGCCGTTGAAAACGATGTGCGCAAAGCAGGCGAAGCTGTTTCCCCTGCTCCGAAAAAACGTATTCACACTTTTATCGCCACCAGCCCCATCCACATGGAGCACAAACTGAAAATGAAGCCGCAGCAGGTCATCGATGCGGCGGTCAAAGCGGTAAAAATTGCCAAAGAATATACTGACGATGTGGAATTTTCCGCCGAAGACGCCGTGCGTTCGGATTTGGACTTTCTCGCCAAAATCTTTACGGCGGTTATCGAGGCAGGCGCAACCACCATCAATATTCCCGATACTGTCGGCTACTCCATCCCTTCCGTATGGTACGAGCGTATCAGTAACATCATCAAAAGCGTGCCCAACGGCGACAAAGTAGTCTGGTCGACCCACTGCCACAACGACTTGGGTATGGCGGTTGCCAACTCGCTGGCCGCTGTTCAGGCAGGCGTGCGCCAGGTGGAATGTACCATCAACGGTTTGGGTGAACGTGCGGGTAATGCCAGCCTTGAAGAAATCGTGATGGCGTTGAAAGTGCGCCACGACCTTTTCGGCTTGGAAACCGGCATTGATACCACGCAAATCGTGCCAGTATCCAAACTGGTATCTACTATTACCGGCTATCCGATTCAGCCAAATAAAGCAGTAGTCGGCGCAAACGCCTTTGCACACGAATCAGGCATCCACCAAGACGGCGTGTTGAAACACCCTGAAACCTATGAAATCATGACTGCCGAATCAGTTGGCTGGTCAACCAACCGCCTGACTTTGGGTAAACTCTCCGGCCGTAATGCTTTCAAAACCAAGCTGGCAGATTTGGGTATTGAGTTGGAAAGTGAAGAGGCGTTGAATGCGGCATTTGCACGCTTCAAAGAGCTGGCGGATAAGAAACGCGAAATCTTTGATGAAGACCTGCACGCTTTGGTGTCTGACGAAATGGGCAATATGAATACCGAAAGCTACAAATTCATTTCCCAAAAAATCAGCACTGAAACTGGTGAAGAGCCGCGCGCCGATATTGTGTTCAGTATTCGCGGTGAAGAAAAACACGCTTCCGCTAGCGGCTCAGGCCCTGTTGATGCCATCTTCAAAGCCATTGAAAGCGTAGCACAAAGTGGCGCAACCTTGCAGATTTACTCTGTCAATGCGGTAACTCAAGGTACAGAAAGCCAAGGCGAAACTTCCGTCCGCCTGCAACGTGGCGACCGTGTGGTCAACGGCCAAGGTGCGGATACCGACGTATTGGTGGCAACTGCCAAAGCCTATTTATCTGCGCTGAGTAAATTGGAATTCGGCCAAGCCAAGCCAAAAGCGCAAGGCAGAGGCATGATTTAATTTATTGAAAAGGTTAAGGCCGTCTGAAATCGTAGTGATACGTTTCAGACGGCCTTTTTTATTTGGTTAGAAAATAGTTTATTTATTGAAGTTTAAGCAGTCGGTCTTGTTCGACCGACAATACGCCATTTATTTTTTTGAAATAGGCAATGGCATCTTCAATCTTGGTCTTGGAAGACGGACGAATAGCAATGCCGTTCAGGTTTTTGTATTCATAAATCAAACTTGCACCCGAGGTTTTCACTGCTTTTAGCAATGGCGCAGAACCGGTTTGGGCATCATAGAAGATAATCAGGTTTCCATTTGTATCTTGGGCTTGTTGCTGAGATGGGATGGCAGTTGATTGAGTAGGAGTACTTGGGCTTTGGCAGGCGCAAAGCAGGGTGGAGAGTAGGATGAATGCTAGGGTTTTCATGGCATTAATTCAATTTGATAAAACACTAAGGCCGTCTAAACAATCGTAAAACGAAATCAAAGTTTCCCTTTACAACTTTCAGACGGCCTTTGTCAGTTATGCTTCAGGCAATTCCATGGCTAGAACGGTTTGCTCTTGTTTGGCACGGAAAGCCGCCAATTTTTCAGCCAATTCAGGATTTTCATTGGCCAAAAGTGAAATAGCAAACAGCGCTGCATTGGCCGCACCGGCTTCGCCAATGGCAAATGTGGCAACAGGAACGCCTTTGGGCATTTGTACAATCGAAAGCAGGGAGTCTTCGCCGCGCAGATATTTGCTGGGCACGGGAACACCCAAGACGGGCACCGTGGTTTTGGCTGCAACCATGCCTGGCAAATGCGCTGCGCCGCCTGCGCCGGCAATGATGGCTTTGATGCCGCGTTCGCGTGCGGTTTCGGCGTATTCAAACATCAAATCAGGCGTACGGTGTGCAGAGACGACACGCGCTTCGTATTCAACGCCGAATTCTTTGAGAAATTGTGCTGCCTGCTGCATCACCGGCCAATCGCTGTTGCTGCCCATAATAATGCCGACTTGGATCATGAAGAGTTCCTTTTGCTTGAATGGATTAAGGGTAAAAAAATATTCAGACGGCCTTGGGGATGACAAGGCCGTCTGAACGTTTATCTTTGTTTGAGACTGATGGAAGCGCGTTTTGCCGCTTCGCTGTTGGGGAAGCTTTGTATCAGTTTGCGCCATGTGCTGCGGGCGATGTCTTTTTGTTGCAGTTTGTATTGGCATTGGCCGATGCTGTACATGGCATCGGGAGCTTGCGGGCTGTTGCGGAATCGGTTGGCGTAGCGGTTGCCGATTTCGATAACGGATTCGCAGTTGCCCAGACGTTGTTGGCTTTGCAGGAGCAGGTACATATTGCGGCGGGCAATTTCGCTGCCATTGCCGCCGTCAGCCTCTTTCAAAATGGCCACTGCGGCGGAATAGTTGTTACGCTGATAGTATTTTTGCGCCTGATTATAAAGGCGTAATTCGTTTTGTGCGGCTGAGTCTGTTTCAGACGGCACGCCGCCGCCATTTGCCAAATAGTTCATTTTCAGCTTGCGGTCGTCCAATCGCTGGGCTTTGGGATTGGAAGCAGAAGTAGTCGGACGTTTGATAGTCCGTTGTTGTTCCAATGTGTGCAAGCGTTGATTTAATTCTTCAACCGTGCGTTCCAGTCGGGCAATTTGTATACCTAAGTGGTCAATCTGGGTTTGTGCGTCCAAACGCGGATAGGGAATACTTTTTTCAGGCAAAGGCTCACGCGGAATATCCGGCAGGACGAAGTTAGGATTATCGGCTGGTTGAAGAGGATGGGAAACGGCGCACGATGTGGCCAATAGAGTAAGCGGCAAAAGAAACAGGGAATGTGATAATGTTTTCATCGGATTGTGTCGTTTTATTTTTTTAGTAGCAGTGTCAAACCGTCGCCGACAGGCAGGGTAATGGGAATAATGCGTGTATCGCGCGGCAGATTTTGGTTGAAATGGCGCAGGATATCCAAGCTTGGCGGATCATTTTCGGCAGCTTCATTCATGACGCGCCCACCCAACAAGATATTATCGATGGCAATCACGCCGCCACTCCGTACCAGTTGCAAACAGCGTTCGAAATATTTTGGCGTAGGCGGTTTGTCGGCATCGATAAGTGCCAAGTCGTAGCTTTCCGATTCGCCTTGCGCAATCAAATCGTCCAAAGTCAGCAAAGCTGGTTGCAGATGAAGCGAGATTTTATGCGCTATACCTGCTGCCTGCCATGTTTCTCGGGCAATATCGGTAAAGGTTACATTAATGTCGCAAGCCGTGATTTTGCCGTCTTCGGGGAGGGAAAGCGCCATGGCGGTGCTGCTGTAACCGGTAAAGACACCAACTTCCAAATATTTTTTAGCATTCAATAATTTGGCCAACCACACCAACATGGCTGCCTGCTCTTGGGCGATGGCCATCTTTCCCAGACGATGTAATTGGGTACGCCCGCGCAATGCGGTCAAAACGGGATGTTCGGTTTGACCAATGCTGTTGAGGTAATGTTGTAATGCCGGATCGGTATTATGCGTGTTGGTCGTCATGCCGATACGGGATTAGTCTTGGTAGTAGGTGTAAGGTTTTTTGTTGACTTTGGCCGCTTCAAATTCAGCCTGTTCTGTCGGATTGAGGGTAACATCCCACAGCAAATGGCGGTTTTCGAGGCGTTGCGCTTCCATTTCGGGATTGTCTTCCATGAGTTTGTCGAGGAATTGGGTAGCTTCGGATTTGTAGTGGTACATGATGTTCTGCCTGAATCGTTGTCAGACCGTCATTATAGCCGATATTTTTTGTCAATACGCTAATTAATCGAACTTCCATAAGGTATAATGGCACGTCTTTTTTAGGCCGTCTGAAGCCTTTGCTCAATGTTTTGCCCCTTCTGCGGCAGAATATTGTGCAAAGGCTTAAGCCAGACAAGTTTCAGACGGCCTTTTTTATTGTGAAAAGAGCTGCTTATGTTAAAAAAATGGCTGCATAAAGTGTTGCCTAAAAAACACGTCAAGTCGTTGCCTGAAAAGGAAATTATCCCGCTTGAGCAACACGGTATCCGCGCGGATATGTTGAGCTTTGCCGCTGAGAAAATTGCCAAACGCCTGCATGAAGCCGGTTTTCAGGCTTATGTTGTGGGCGGTGCTGTTCGGGATTTGTTGCTTGGGGTCGAACCCAAAGACTTTGATATCGCAACCGATGCCACGCCGGAGCAAATCCGCAAAGTATTCCGCCGCAGCCGCATTATCGGCCGTCGTTTCCAAATCGTTCATGTGATGATCGGACCTGAAACCATTGAGGTAACAACGTTCCGTGGTGGCGATAAGGTTCAGCAAAATGCGCAAGGCCGCATTATGAAGGACAATACTTACGGTAGCATTGAAGAAGATGCCATGCGCCGGGACTTTACTTGCAATGCGCTGTATTACGACCCGATTAAAGAGGAGATTTGGGACTTCCATCAGGGTGTGGCTGATGTTGCTGATAAAAAATTGGTGATGATAGGCGATCCTGCCGAACGCTATCAGGAAGACCCAGTCCGTATTCTTCGCGCTGTACGTTTGTCGGGTAAATTGGGTTTTGAAGTAGAAGAGCAAACGGCTTTGCCGATTGCCGAATATGCAGGCCGTCTGAAAAATGAGCCGGTGGCCCGTCTTTTTGATGAAATTCTGAAAATCCTGTTTTCAGGCCATTCCCGTGCCTGTTTGAAGCGGCTAAATGAGTTGGGCATTCCCGAAGGCATCCATCCACTTTTAGATGCTTTGAAAACTGCAGAAGCGGCCGACAAACGTATGATTATGTTGGCCTTGAAAAATACCGACGAGCGTATCCGTGCGGATAAGTCCGTTTCTGTCGGTTTTGTATTGGCGGCGGTATTGTGGCCGACACTGAACGCTATGTGGCAACGCAATCTAAGCCATGGACAAAAATCAGTCCCTGCATTGATGGATGCGATGAACACAATGCGTGATACGGTGGAAAAAGGTTGGGGCGTGCCGCAACGATTTTCTGCCACCATGCGTGAAATTTGGCAATTTCAGCCGCAATTCGACAATATGCGTGGCGCACGCCCATATCGCCTGCTATCACAAGCACGTTTCCGAGCCGCTTATGATTTCCTGATTTTGCGTAGCGAGGTTGGCGAGGTTGATAAAGAGATGGCTTCTTGGTGGACAACTTTCCAACATGCCGATGAGGAAACCCGTCAGCAAATGACTGCGGCCAATGATCACAAGCGTCAGAAACAAAATGGATCAATTGATGGCAAACCCAAACGTCGCCGCCGCCGTCCGAAAAAGAAAACCACTGAGACTGAATAAATTATCAAAATAAATTTAAGGCCGTCTGAAACCATTAAATCTTTTGAGATTTGGTTTTTCAGACGGCCTTCGTATTTCAATAAAAAACCGCAGGATTTTTAACCTGCGGTTTGCTTTTATGATTTGTTTTCTTCGCTATCGAGGAAGCTGCGGAGACGGTCACTGCGGGTCGGGTGGCGCAGCTTGCGCAGGGCCTTGGCTTCGATTTGACGGATACGTTCACGGGTTACGTCAAATTGTTTGCCGACTTCTTCCAAAGTGTGGTCGGTATTCATATCGATACCGAAACGCATACGTAAAACTTTGGCTTCACGCGGCGTCAGGCTTTCGAGGATTTCTTTGGTTACTTCGTGCAGGCTGGTGTACATCGCAGCTTCTGCCGGCGCAACGTTGTTGGCATCCTCGATGAAGTCGCCCAAGTGCGAATCGTCGTCGTCGCCAATCGGTGTTTCCATGGAAATCGGCTCTTTGGCGATTTTCATGATTTTGCGGATTTTGTCCTCCGGCATTTCCATCAACTCGGCCAGTTTGGCGGAATCAGGTTCTTCACCGGTTTCTTGCAGGTATTGGCGCGAGATACGGTTCATTTTGTTGATGGTTTCAATCATGTGAACCGGAATGCGGATGGTACGCGCTTGGTCGGCGATGGAACGGGTAATCGCTTGACGGATCCACCATGTGGCGTAAGTCGAGAACTTGTAGCCGCGACGGTATTCGAATTTGTCCACCGCTTTCATCAGACCGATATTGCCCTCTTGAATCAAATCAAGGAACTGCAAGCCGCGGTTGGTGTATTTTTTGGCAATGGAAATAACCAAACGCAAGTTGGCCTGAATCATTTCCTGTTTGGCTGCTGAGGTTTCTTTCTCGCTCAGTACCATGTTTTTGTTGATTTCTTTCAACTCTTCGATGGAAATGCGGGTTTCGGTTTCCATATTGGCCAGCTCGGCTTGTTTTTCTAGGATGGCGTGGCGGAAACGATCCAATGCGTTTGCCCATACACGGCCTTTGGCTACTTCTTTTTCAACCCATTCCAAATCGGTAATAGCAGGCAGGAAGTTTTCGATGAAGTAGTCGCGTTCCATACGTACGCGGTCGATACAGATATCGCGGATTTCGCGTTCGAGTTTGCGGATGTTTTCAACGCGACTGCGTAGGTTGCTGCTCAAATTTTCGATTTGACGTGTGGCAAAACGGACTTCTAACAGTTTGTTGGCAATGGCATCGCGGTGTTTCAGGTAGTTGGCGTGCTGACTGCCGTGTTTTTCCAACTGCTTGATCATTTTGCCGTATTCGCTCTCGATAAAGGCGAAGTGTTCCAAAACTTTTTGTTTCAGTTCGGCTAAATGGGCGGCGGATATGGCTTCAGAGTCGTTACCTGAATCGTCTTCATCTTCCTCGTCGCCATCTTCATCATCGCTATCGGTTTCACCTTCTTCATCATCAGGTTTGGCATTTTCCAAATGACCTAAGCCCAATTCGTTCAACAAAACTTCATTAGGGTCGATGATGGCTTCAACGACCTCATCCACACGGATTTCGTCGTTGCGGACTTGCTCGATCAACGCCAGAATTTCGGCAATCGAACCCGGGCAGGCGGAGATTGCCTGCACCATGTTTTTCAGTGCATTTTCGATTTTTTTGGCGATGATGATTTCGTCTTCACGCGTCAACAGATCGACTTGCCCCATTTCACGCATATACATACGCACAGGGTCGGTTGTGCGGCCGAATTCTGAATCTGCGCTGGAGAGTGCTGCTTCGGCTTCTTCAACAGCATCGTCGTCGGTCATGGCGGCGGCGTTGTCGCTCAAGAGGATGTCTTCAGCATCGGGGGCTTGCTCGGTTACTTGGATGCCCAAGCCGGAAATCATGCTGACGATGTTGTCGATTTGTTCGGCATCGGACATATCGTCGGGCAGAGCGTCGTTAATTTCAGAATAAGTGATGTAGCCGCGTTCTTTACCCATGATAATGAGTTGGCGCAGACGCGCGCGCTGCTCTTCGATACTCAAGGGACGGTTGTCATCTTGGTCTTGGTATTCTTCGTAGTTTTGGTTTTTAGACATGGATTGCTCTCTAGGTTGATAGGATGCCGACGGTTTACGGTGATGTGGCCGTACCTGAAGGCGGAGCAGAGCTTTTTGTTGTGAAATCAGATTTCACTTTAATACTCTGAGGCTGTCTGAAAATATTACAGATGGAGTGTTCTGCGTGTCATGTTTCGCAGCGTGTGTTTAGATTGTTCAGACGGCCTGAGGGGTTAGTTTTGCTTTGCCGTCAAAAGCGACAGCAATAGTCTTTTTTCATTTTCAGTCAAACCAGTTTGAATACTTTTTTGCTTTAAAGTTTCGATTTGACTGTATTTTAATTCATTTAACAACTTTTTCATGCCGATTTGGAAACTTTCGCAATCTTCTTCGTTATCCCCTTCCATTTCTTCAGAGTGAAGGGTCGATAAAAAGATTTGATTGACGGTTTCCTCATAGGGCGAACCGCGCATATATTCAAGCACTTGTGCGGTTGCAGGAATCGTATCGTGATGCTTGATGGTTTCGGCCAGATTGGCAAGGCAGGCGAAGTCGCCACTTAAAGCCAGATAATCGGGCAGGTCTATATATGAAGCCCAAGCCGGATTTATCAAGAGGCTGCGTATCTGTCTTTGAACCAGTGTCAGCATGGTTGGCTGTTTGACAGAAATAGGCGGCAGTTTGTAACTTTTTTGTTTGACGTGCCGCTTTGGCGCTTCTTGTCCGAGTAACTGGGCGAGGTTGTCAGGGTCAATGCCCACCAGCTCGCTGAGTTTTTGTTTCAGAAGATAGCCCAATGCCGGTGCGGTAATCTGAGCCAAAAGCGGAGAACTGGTTTTGACTAATTCTGCTTTGCCTTCTTGCGTATTGAGGTTGAGGCCGTCTGAAAGATGTTCCCAAAAGTATTCGGATAGAGGCTTGCTTTGGTTTAACAAGGCATCTTCAAATTGCGTCTTGCCATAGGCGCGGATGTAGCTGTCTGGGTCGTGTTCTTCGGGTAGAAATAGAAAATGCAGCGATTTATCGTCTTTTAATTGCGGTAACGCATTTTCCAGCGCGCGCCAAGCCGCTTTACGTCCCGCGCTGTCGCCATCAAAGCAAAAATAAATACTGTCGGCCTGACGCATCAGGATTTTGACATGTTCCGCCGTGGTTGCCGTACCCAAAGCCGCTACGCCGTAGCCGACGCCGAACTGCGCCAATGCGACCACGTCCATGTAGCCTTCGACCACCAAAATCCGTTCTGCCTCTTTTATGGCAGCACGCCCTTCATATAGCCCGTAAAGGTTTTTCCCTTTGTCAAACAAAGGCGTATCGGGCGAGTTCAGGTATTTGGGTTTGGAGTCGTCCAATACGCGGCCGCCAAAGCCAATAACCTGCCCACGAGGATTACGGATAGGGAACATAACACGATGGCGAAAGCGGTCATAATGTTTGCCTTCGTTATCAATGACCATGCCTGTATCCACCAACGCAGTATTCGGATAGGGTTGGAACACTTGCGCCAAAGGTTGCCAACCGTCAGGCGCATAGCCCAAACCATAATGCGCGATGACTTCCGCACTCAAGCCGCGTTTGTCTAAATAAGCCTTCGCTACCGGATTGAATTTCAACTGTTGCGCATAAAAATCCGCCGCCGCCGCCGTCGTTTCTTCCAAAGTTTGTTGCTTTTTTTTACGTTCGGCACGGATTTCGGGGTTGTCTTCCTGCCCGCGAACTTTAGGCACTGTCATACCGACGCGATCAGCCAAAAACTGCACCGCCTCCGGAAACGACAGCCCCTGATGTTCCATCACAAAACCAATCGCCGAACCATGAGCCCCGCAACTGAAGCAATGGTAAAACTGCTTGGTCGGGCTGACCGAAAACGATGGCGTCTTTTCCTTATGAAACGGACAGCAGGCCATATAGTTCGCCCCGCCTTTCTTCAGCGGAACCTGTTCGTCGATAATATCGACAATATCGACTTTGGACAAAAGCTCGTCAATGAAATCAGATGGAATCATGGTTCGGCAGAAGAGGATGGACGGAAAATATTTCAGACGGCCTTATAAACAGACAAAGGCCGTCTGAAAATGGAATTTTAGATGAGGGTCGAGATGAGTTTTGTATTATAGCAAATAGTTGTAATACATGTGTCTTATCCTTTTGAGGTAGGGTATTAATAATCGTATTTCATTCGTTATTAAGATAGATATGATGTCGTTAAAGCAAAGGCCGGCTATAAGATATTCAGACGACCTTTGCTGTTGTCTTATTTTGCGATTCAGTTGCGCTTTCATGGTATGAATATGATAATGAACGTATATCCTCGGTTTTAGAAAGGTCGTTTCTCATGAAAGATTTTGCACGTTTGCTCAATCATCCCGATATTTCCTTTTCTCCGATTCCAGATGCCATTAAAGTTGATAACCCTGCAACAGGTGAGGCTTTGGCGTTTGTCCGTAAGACTGATTCAGACGGCCTGAAGCTTTTGATTCAAAAGGCAGAGGCGGCACAAAAATTATGGGCGGCAAAAACTGCGTTGGAGCGGGCCGATGTGTTGTGGCGCTGGTATTTTTTGATTAAAGAAAACAAAGAAGAACTCGCGCGTATCATGACGATGGAGCAGGGCAAAAGCCTGACTGAGGCGCGTGGTGAAATTGATTATGCGGCTTCGTTTGTGCGCTGGTTTGCGGAAGAGGCGCGGCGGATTGACGGCGATGTGCTGACAAGTGTGAAAGCGTCGCAAAAACTGGTTGTACTGAAACAGCCTGTCGGCGTTACCGCTGCGATTACGCCGTGGAACTTCCCGTCTGCGATGATTGCGCGCAAGGCTGCGCCTGCTTTGGCGGTGGGCTGTGCGATGATAGTTAAACCTGCATCGCTCACGCCTTTGAGTGCGTATGCATTGGTCGTTTTGGCTTATGAAGCCGGCGTGCCGCAGGATTTGTTGCCTGTTGTCAGCGGTAGTGCTTCGGAAATCAGCCATGAATTTGCCACGAATCCGACTGTGCGCAAAATCAGCTTTACTGGCTCAACCGAAGTCGGCGCGAAGATTTTTGCCGACAGCGCGGCAGACATTAAAAAACTCAGTTTGGAACTGGGCGGCAATGCGCCGTTTATCGTGTTTGACGATGCCAATTTGGACAAAGCCGTTGAAGGCGCTCTGGCCAGCAAGTTCCGCAACAGCGGTCAGACCTGCGTCTGCACCAACCGCGTTTACGCTCAATCCGGCATTTACGACGAATTTTGCAGCAAATTAAGTGAAAAAGTGGCTGCGCTCAAATTGGGCAACGGCTTGGATGAAGGCGTCAACCAAGGGCCATTGATTGAGGAAAAAGCGGTGGAGAAAGTCGAGCAGCACATCGCCGACGCGCTCTCCAAAGGCGCGGTTTGCCTGACTGGCGGCAAACGCAGCGCGTTGGGCGGAACATTTTTTGAGCCGACTGTTTTAAGCGGCGTTACGGCGCAAATGGCGGTAGCTCGCGAGGAAACCTTCGGACCTTTGTGTCCGGTGTTCCGTTTTGAAACCGAAGCCGAAGTTATCGAGGCTGCGAACAATACGGAATACGGTTTGGCAGCTTACCTTTTTACCTCTGACACCGCCCGTCAATGGCGCGTCGGCGAAGCCTTGGAATACGGCATGGTCGGCATCAATACGGGCTTAATCAGTAATGAAGTAGCACCGTTTGGCGGCGTAAAACGCAGCGGTTTGGGACGTGAAGGCAGTAAATATGGTGTGGACGAATATTTGGAATTGAAATATTTGTGTATTGATATGGCGGAATAAGGCTGTACAGTAAAGGCCGTCTGAAATTTGGTTTTCAGACGGCCTTTGTTTTAGAGTAGATCCTGGATGGCTGAACGCTCTTCTTCCAATTCGGCCAGCGTAGCGGCGATACGTTTTTGGCTGAATTCATCCGACAAGTCCAAGCCTTGGACGATGCGGTAGCTGCCTTCGTCACAAATGACGGGGAAGCCGAAAATCAAACCTTCGGGAATGCCGTAAGAGCCGTCGGATGGAACGCCCATGGTTATCCATTTACCACTGCTGCCGAGCAACCAGTCGCGCAGGTGGTAGATGGCGGCATTGGCGGCAGAGGCAGCGGATGATGAACCGCGTGCGGCAATAATGGCGGCACCGCGTCCGGCAATTTTCGGCATGAAGACTTCGGTGTTCCAGTCGGGTTCGGTAATCATGTCTTGGACGGACTCGCCGTTGCTGGTGGCGTAGCGGTAGTCGGCGTACATAGTCGGGCTGTGGTTGCCCCAGACACACATTTGCTCGATGGAAGTAATCGGGCGGTTGATTTTTTCGGCAATTTGGCTGACGGCGCGGTGATGGTCGAGACGCATCAGGGCGGTAAAATTTTCCGGAGGGATGTCGGGTGCAGATTTCATGGCGATGTAGGCGTTGGTATTGGCCGGGTTGCCGACAACGAGGACTTTAACGTTGCGATTGGCAACTTTGTTCAACGCCGCGCCTTGTACTTTGAAAATTTCGCCATTGGCGTGCAGCAAGTCGGCGCGCTCCATGCCTTGCGTACGCGGGCGCGCTCCAATCAAGAGGGCGATGTCGGCATCTTTGAAGGCGACTTCGGGGTCGTCTGTGGCGAAGATGTCGGCAAGGAGCGGGAAGGCGCAATCCTGCATTTCCATAATCACGCCGCGCAATGCCTGTTGTGCCTGCGGCAGGTCGAGCAGCTGTAGGATAACGGGTTGGTCGCGTCCGAGCATGATGCCGCCGGCGATACGGAAGAGGGTGGCGTAGGCGATTTGGCCTGCCGCGCCGGTAACGGCAATTCGGACGGGTGGCTTGAGGGTCATATTTTTCCTTTTGAAGTCGTTGTTTTACTTGATTTTCGGATTATAGCAGTATTATGGGGAGAATGATGTAGTAAGGCCGTCTGAAATTTGATTTTCAGACGGCCTTAAGTGTTTGAAAAGATTATTCGCCGTTTTTCTTTTCGGCTTGTTCTTCGGCAGCTTCATAGGCTTCGACGATTTTTTGCACCAAAGGATGGCGGACGACGTCTTCGCTGGTGAAGGTGTGGAAATACAGGCCTTCTACATCGCGCAGTTTTTCGCGTGCATCTTTCAAGCCGGATTTGATGTTGCGCGGCAGGTCGATTTGGCTGATGTCGCCGGTAATGACTGCTTTGGCACCGAAGCCGATACGGGTCAGGAACATTTTCATTTGTTCGGGCGTAGTGTTTTGCGCTTCGTCCAAAATGACATACGCGCCATTTAAGGTGCGGCCGCGCATATAGGCCAGCGGCGCAATTTCAATCAAACCTTTTTCCATCAGTTTGGTTACACGGTCGAAACCCATCAAATCGTAAAGCGCATCGTAAAGCGGTCGCAGGTAGGGATCGACTTTTTGCGCCAAATCGCCCGGCAGGAAGCCTAATTTTTCGCCTGCTTCGACTGCTGGGCGCACCAAAACGATGCGTTCGATTTGATGTTTTTCCATGGCATCGACGGCGGCGGCAACGGCAAGATAGGTCTTACCCGTACCGGCAGGGCCTAAGCCGAACACGACATCGTGGTTGAGCAAGGCGCGGATATAGCCGTTTTGGCGCGGGGTGCGGCCGCCGATGCTGCCGCGTTTGGTGCGGAAATAGTATTGTTGGTCGTGGTGTTTCTCTTCGTGTTTTTCATCTGCGGTTTTGGCTTCAACGGCCGCTAGGCTGATGGCGTTGTCGTCTAAGTCGCCTTTTTCTGCGGCTTCGGCAAGCGACAGCAAGGCACGGCGGCCGGCGTGTGCCAGTTCGCCCATGAAGGTGAAATGTTCGAAGCGGCGGCTGATTTGGATATCAAGGGCTTTACCTAAGGCTTCGAGATTGCTGTCGAGCGCGCCGCACAGGCGTTGCAACACGGTATTGTCAATTTCTTCAAACTGCAGAAGGACGGTGTGGGTCATATTGGTTTCCGTAAATAAATCTAATTTTTCCGTATTATACCCTTGTTCAGACGGCCTGCTTTATAATACGTCGCTTCTTTTTAATAAACCGTTTCAATCAAAATGAATCACACTGCTTCTCCTCAATCGGAATTTCTGCGCGGTATCAAAGAATGTTCCCCCATGCTGATCGGCTTGTTGCCGTGGGCGCTGATTTTGGGCATGCAGGGCGGGCAAAAGGGCATGAGCTGGCTGGAAATGCTGTTGATGACGGGCATGAACTTTGCCGGAGGTTCGGAATTTGCCGCAGTCAATTTGTGGGCAAATCCTTTGCCAATTATGCTGATTGCAACAGTTACGTTTATGATTAATTCGCGCCATATCCTGATGGGTGCGGCGATTGCGCCGTATATGAGGGATATGCCGCTGAAAAAGGCGATGCCCGCGCTGTTTTTTATGTGTGATGAAAGCTGGGCAATGGCATTTGCTGAAATTCAAAAGCGTAAGGCGGCAGGTTTGCCTGCATTCAATATGCCGTTTTATGCCGGCGTGTGTTTTATTTTGTATGTAACGTGGATTGGTTTTGCGGCGTTTGGCGCGGCAGTCGGCCCGATGTTCGGCGATGTGGCGGCTTGGGGCTTCGGCATGGCGTTTCCTGCGGTGTTTTTAGTGTTGCTGCGCGGTATGTGGAAGAGCTTTGCGGCTTCACGCCCTTGGTTTGTCAGCTTGATTGTGGCGTGCGCAACTTATTTGACCGTGGATGGCGCATGGTATGTTCCGGCCGGGACGTTGTCGGGCTTGTTGGCGGCGTATGTGTGGGGAGAGCAAAAATGAAGGATTTGTTGTCGCTGCAATCGTTTTTGCTGTTTTTAAGCATGTTGGCCGTTACTTATTCAACCCGATTAATCGGCTTTTTTGCATTGCGCAACCGTATGTTGAGCCGTCGCGCGCAAGTGGTGATGGAGGCTGCGCCGGGCTGCGTGTTGATTTCTGTAATTGCGCCTTATTTTGTGTCGGACAAACCGCATGAGTTGATTGCCATTGCTTTGACGGTATTGGTGGCCAGCCGGTTTTCGATGTTGGTGACGGTATTAATCGGCGTTGGCACTTCGGGCATACTCGGTTATTTGATGAAATAAAAAATTTTCAGACGGCCTTACTTGTTATAATGGCCATCTAAATTTTTTGATAAAGCAAAAACATGGCAAACCAACGACTCATCTATGGCTTTCACGCCGTCAATGCCCGTTTGTGGCAAAACCCGAAATCGATTACCGAACTCTATATCCAAGAGGGCAAATCTGATGCGCGCACCCGCGATGTATTGGATAAAGCGGCCTCTGAAAACGTACGCGTGCATTTTGCTGATGCCGACCGCCTGAATGCCATCAGCAAAGGGGCGCGTCATCAGGGCGTGGTCGGATTTATCGATGCTTCCAAAAACCATGTTCATTTGGAAGATGTGTTGGAAAACCTGAGCGAACCGCCGTTTTTGCTGGTATTAGACGGTATTACCGACCCGCACAACCTTGGCGCGTGCCTGCGTACTGCCGATGCGATGGGTGTACATGCCGTGATTGCGCCCAAAGACAAAAGCGCCGGCCTGAATGCGACCGTCAGCAAAGTTGCCTGTGGCGCGGCGGAAACTGTGCCGTATATTACCGTAACCAATCTTGCCCGTACTTTGCGTGAATTGAAAGAATACGGCATTTGGATTGTCGGCACAGACATGGGCGGCGACTCCGACCTTTACCACTGCGACCTGCCTGACAGCGTGGCTTGGGTAATGGGCAATGAAGGCGAAGGCATGCGCCGCCTGACGCGCGAGCATTGCGATATGCTGGTATCGATTCCGATGTTTGGCACGGTAGAAAGCATGAACGTTTCCGTCAGCGCGGGCATGGTATTGAGTGAAACCCGCCGTCAACGGGTGTTGAAATCGGAAAAATAAAAAGTTTAATTAAAAGGCCGTCTGAATATTTTTCAGACGGCCTTTT
>NZ_KV810199.1:84971-161125 GCF_001812725.1 Neisseria sp. HMSC067G12
AAGGCCGTCTGAATATTTTTCAGACGGCCTTTTTCAGGTTTTATTCTTTAACCAAAGGACCTGATTTCTTTTCGCTACCGGCGGCAATGCGTACCAATTGGAGAAATTCCGATTTCAGTTCAAACGGATCGTTGCCTTGGACTTGCTGCGCCATTTTTTCGATGTCGCTCCAGCCCAGTTTGCCGTTGTATTCACCGCCGCGCAGGGCTTGGGCATAGGAAGCTGCGGCAAGGGCAAGTAGGGTGTCTTTATCGGCTTGCTCCAGCAGTTTGCTGCCAACGGGAATTGCTTGTTCCATCAACTTGCTGTCTTTTTCTCCGGGCAGTTTGTAGCGTACTTTGACAAAGGCGTATTCGTTTTTACTGCCTTTGACGGCAGGGGCTTTTTGATAGCGTGATTCGTTCAGCCAGCCGTTTTTGCCTGCCGGAATAATTTCATAGATGGCGGTCACGCTGTGGCCTGAGCCGATATCGCCCGCATCTACTTTGTCATTGTTGAAGTCTTCATTGCGCAAGGTGCGGTTGGTGTAGCCGACCAAGCGGTATTCTTTGACAGTGGCAGGATTAAATTCGACTTGGATTTTGACATCTTGCGCAACGGTGGCAAGCGTGGAAGTCAGTTGCTGCTGCAGAACTTTTTTCGCTTCTTTTTCATTGTCGATATAGCTGTAATTGCCGTCGCCTGCATCGGCAATTTGTTCCATCATGTCTTCGTTGTAATTGTCCGTACCAAAGCCTAGCGTACTGAGTGAAATACCGGTTTTACGTTTTTCGGCAACCATGGATTTGAGGGTTTCGGTATCAGATATGCCAACGTTAAAGTCGCCATCGGTCGCCAACAGGATACGGTTGATGCCGTTAGGTACAAAGGCTTTTTGCGCTTCTTCGTAGGCCATGCGTAAAGCGGATTCGCCTGAAGTCGAGCCTTCGGCTTTCAGCTTGTCGATGGCCTTCAGGATGGTTTCTTTATCTGAACCTGATGTGGGCGGAAGCACCAGCTCTTCGCCTGAAGAATAGGTAATCAGGGTAACTTTGTCCTGAGGCCGTAATTGTTGGGTCAAGATACGAAGCGTTTTTTGAACCAATGGAAGTTTATTTTCTTCATCCATACTGCCGGATACGTCCACGAGGAACACAAGATTGGCAGGCGGCAGGTCTTTCTTTGCCGTGTCTTGTGCTTGGATACCGATTTTGATCAGCTTGGCTTCCGGTTGCCATGGAGAATCAATGGTTTCAGTGTGAACGGCAAATGGACGGCCGTCAGTAGGTAGTGGATAGTTGTAAGGGAAATAATTAATAATTTCCTCAATGCGCACGGCATCTTTGGGCGGCTGTTTGCCGTTGTTCAGAAATCGGCGGACGTTGGCGTAACTGCCGGTATCGACATCGATGCTGAATGTGGAAACAGGTTCTTGAGCAACGGATTTGACCGGTTGGTCGGGTTGATCTTGGTAGCGTTCGGTATTTTGAACCTTGACAGCAGGTGTTTTAACCTTCTGTATGGCAACAATTTGGCTTTCCTTGAATCCTAGAGAGGGTCCAAAAGAGGGATTTGAGTATTCTTTTGATTCAGAACACGCGGTCAAAGCCGCCAAAGTGAGTATGGAAACGGTTTTTAGGAAGAAACGGGGCATGATTTAAGCTCCAGGGAAATATCATATGCTGATTATTAGAAGTGTTGATGGCAGTGTATTGGCAGAGTTAACGCTGGCGCTGAGTCACTTTTTTTGAGTTTTAATGTGTGAATAGTGGGTTAAGTTTAAATCAGGACAAGGCGGAGCAATGCGGTACTGGTCTAAACTTAACCCACTATTTTTATGACTTAGGCAAGATTTTGTCGGGCTGAGACGATTTTGTAAAGGCCTCAGCCCCGATTTATCTTACATTAACTTTTCTTCCGGCGACGTTCGCCTGGCAGCAGCATATCTGCCCATTTGATGATGTTGGCAACTTCTGCCGGATTGAGTTCGTAGAACTGGCCGCGTTTGAGGCGGTTGGGCAGGCCGATGGGGCCGAAGCCTACGCGGACGAGGCGGCTGACGGTCAGACCTTGGCTTTCAAAAATGCGGCGTACTTCGCGGTTGCGGCCTTCTTTGATAACCACGTTGTACCATTTGTTTGCGCCTTCGCCGCCTTGTTCGTAGATGCGTTCGACTTTTGCCAAACCGTCTTCGAGCATGACGCCTTCTTCGGTCAGGACGCGCATTTGTTCGGTGGTTAGTTCGCCCAATACGCGCACGGCGTATTCGCGTTCGACTTCAAAGCTGGGGTGGGCGAAGCGTTGAACGAGTTCGCCTGAAGTGGTCAGAATCAAAAGGCCGCTGGTATTGATGTCCAAGCGTCCGATGGCCACCCAGCGGCTGCTGGCGGCCTGCGGCAGGCGGTCGAAGATGCTGACGCGGCCTTGCGGATCGTCGCGGGAAACGATTTCGCCTTCTTGTTTGTAGTAGAGGATGATGCGTGGCAGGCGGTCGGCCCATTTGAGTTTGATGATGCTGCCTTTGACGGTAACGTGGTCGTCGGGCGTAACTTTGTCGCCCAGTTGGGCGACGCGGCCGTTGACCGTTACCCAGCCGTTGCTGATCCATTCTTCCATTTCGCGGCGTGAGCCGACGCCGGAGGCGGCCAGGACTTTTTGCAGACGCTCGGGTTCGAAGCGTGAAAGGTCGCTGCGGCGTTCTTTCAAATCGCGGGCGTGCTCCATGATTTTTTGATTTGGGTTGCGGACAACCAGTTTTTTGGCTTTGGCGGCACGTTGTTTGGGCGTGGTATTTTGAGCTTTGGGGCCGTCTGAAACTTTTTGGCCGTAAGGTTTGCCTGATGTTTTGCGTTCGTTGTCTTGACGTTTTTTATTGGCGAAGGATTTGGCCGGTTTGGAAGGTTTCTTGGCGGCAGATGATACGCCGTCGCGCCATTGGCGTTTGCTGGAAGGCTGTTTGGACATGATTTTTCCTAACTCGCTTGAAAAAGCGGTTCTTCTGCGGCAGTTGCGGCAGGGGTTGGATTGGGGGAAAAGGCCGTCTGAAAATCAGATTCAGACGGCCTGCCGATGAAAGGCTGTATTGTAACTCAACCAGTAGATTTTTGTTTGAAAATCCGAAAATTATGGTGAAAGGCGTTCGCGTATCCAGTTGCCGTCAACCAGGCGGTATTGGATGCGGTCGTGCAGGCGGCTGGGGCGGCCTTGCCAGAATTCGATGCGGTCGGGAATAACGAGGTATCCGCCCCAATGCGGCGGGCGGGGAACATGCAGGGGATGTTTGACACCGACGGCTGCGGCTTTGGCCACCAAGACGGCTTTGCTGGAAATCACTTCGCTTTGTTCGCTTGCCCATGCGCCGATACGGCTGGTGTAGGGGCGGCTTTCGAAATATTCGTCCGAAGCGGCGGCGTCGAGTTTTTCAATGCGTCCTTCAATGCGCACTTGGCGCTCGAGTTCCGGCCAGAAAAAAGTCATGGCGGCAAAAGGGTGTGCCGTATAGGAGCGGCCTTTACGGCTGTGGTAATTGGTAAAGAAAACAAAGCCTTTGGGGTTGACTTCTTTTAGCAGCACCATGCGGCTGTTGGGCCTGCCGTCTTCGCCTACGGCGGCAACGTTGACCGCGGTCGGCTCGTTGACTTCGGCGTGAATCGCTTCGTTCAGCCATTGCTCGAATTGGACAATCGGGTCGGCGTGGCATTCGGCTTCCGACAGCTCGCGTTTGCTGTAATCTTCGCGGATATTGTGCAGATCCATGATTTTTCTCCTTAGGTCTGACTGAATCATACTCCGTTTTTTCAGACGGCCTCAAGGGCATTTGTGTATAATCGTAGCCCTTTCCAATATAGAACAATACGGAGTCCCGTCATGCAAACCGAAGTCGAACTGAAAATCTTAAATCCGAAAATGGCCGATTCCCTGCCTGCTTATGCAACGCCCGGTTCCGCCGGTTTGGACTTGCGTGCCTGCTTGGATGAAGCTGTTGTATTGCAGCCGGGTGATGTGTATCTCGTTCCGACCGGTTTGGCGGTGCATTTGGCCAACCCTGCGTATGCAGCCGTTTTATTGCCGCGTTCCGGCTTGGGTCATAAACACGGTATTGTTTTGGGCAATTTGGTCGGTTTGATTGACTCGGATTATCAAGGCGAATTGAAGGTTTCTTTGTGGAACCGTGGTAAAGAAGCGTTTACCATCGAGCCGATGGAACGCATCGCGCAGATGGTGATTGTGCCGGTTGTCCAAGCTGCGTTTAAGGTTGTGGACGAGTTTGCCGCCAGCGAGCGCGGTGAAGGCGGATTCGGCAGCACCGGCAAAGCCTGATGATTTAAAAGGCCGTCTGAAACAGGATAAATTGAAATATTTGATTTCGGTTTGCCACGGTTCAGACGGCCTTTTTGTTGTGCCAACCTTTGCATAATTACACACAAGATTGCATTTTTATATCTTGCCTGCATGGCCGACGCACCCAATAATACAGGCCGTCTGAAACCTTTACGGAGCGTTGTTATGTCCCGCCCCTCACTTTTTCTGCCTTTGTTTTTGATTATCTTTGGCGCGATTTGGTTTTTACGCGCTACGGATATTTTGCCTGCGACATCGACAATGATTGCCGGTGTATTAATTATTTTGGGCTTTGCCGTATTGATTATGGACGGCATCAACAAACAGTCCATTGTTTCCGGCCCGATGTTGGTTTATATCGGTACAGCCATTTATCTGTACATGAGCTACTGGATTTACCTCTCGCCGTTGCTGGCCATCGGCATGGTCGTGTTGGGTTGCCTGCTGTTGCTCTCGCGCAGCGATATGATTCCTGAGAAACACACAAAATAGAAAGATGAGAGATTTGGGTTTTGCCCTATAAAGGCCGTCTGAACAATGGTATAATCCGCCGCTTCAGACGGCCTTTTTTATTGTGGTTTAAATTTGAAATTTACCCTATCGGCCGCACCGTTTTCTTACATTTTGCAAAGTTTCCTCCATGACCCAAGACAAAATCCTTATTCTCGACTTCGGCTCGCAAGTTACCCAGCTGATCGCCCGCCGCGTGCGCGAAGCCCATGTTTACTGCGAACTGCATTCTTTCGACATGCCTTTGGAAGAAATCAAAGCCTTCAACCCGAAAGGCATCATCCTCTCCGGCGGCCCTAATTCCGTTTACGAATCCGATTATCAAGCCGATACCGGTATTTTTGATTTGGGCATTCCGGTTTTGGGCATCTGCTACGGCATGCAATTTATGGCGCACCACTTGGGCGGTGAAGTTAGCCCGGGCAACCAACGCGAATTCGGTTATGCACAAGTTAAAACCATCGACAGCGAGCTGACACGCGGCATTCAAGATGATGCGCCTAATACGCTCGACGTATGGATGAGCCATGGCGATAAAGTTTCCAAACTGCCTACCGGCTTCTCTGTCATCGGCGACACCCCGTCTTGCCCGATTGCCATGATGGAAAACGCTGAGAAACAATTCTACGGCATCCAATTTCACCCTGAAGTGACCCACACCAAACAAGGTCGCGCGTTGTTGAACCGCTTTGTCTTGGATATTTGCGGCGCACAACCAAGCTGGACCATGCCGAACTACATCGAAGAAGCCGTTGCCAAAATCCGCGAACAAGTCGGCAGCGACGAAGTGATTTTGGGTTTGTCCGGCGGCGTGGATTCTTCCGTAGCAGCCGCGTTGATTCACCGCGCTATCGGCGACCAACTGACCTGCGTGTTTGTTGACCACGGTTTGTTGCGTTTGAACGAAGGCAAAATGGTAATGGACATGTTTGCCCGCAACTTGGGCGTACGTGTGATTCACGTTGATGCCGAAGAGCAATTTTTGGCGAAACTTGCCGGCGTGACCGATCCGGAGAAAAAACGCAAAATCATCGGTGCGGAATTTATCGAAGTCTTTGACGCTGAAGAGAAAAAACTCACTAACGCCAAATGGTTGGCGCAAGGTACGATTTACCCTGACGTAATCGAATCCGCAGGCGCGAAAACCAAAAAAGCCCACGCCATCAAATCCCACCACAACGTCGGCGGCCTGCCTGAAAACATGAAGCTCAAATTGCTTGAGCCTTTGCGTGATTTGTTCAAAGACGAAGTGCGCGAACTGGGCGTCGCTTTGGGCCTGCCGCGCGAAATGGTGTACCGTCATCCGTTCCCGGGCCCGGGTTTGGGCGTGCGTATCTTGGGCGAAGTGAAAAAAGAATATGCTGACTTGCTCCGTCAAGCAGACGATATTTTTATTCAAGAATTGCGCAATACTACCGATGAAAACGGCACATCTTGGTACGACCTGACCAGCCAAGCATTTGCCGTATTCCTGCCTGTGAAATCCGTCGGCGTGATGGGCGACGGCCGTACTTACGATTACGTCGTAGCCTTGCGTGCCGTGATTACCAGCGACTTTATGACTGCCCACTGGGCTGAGCTGCCTTACTCGCTGCTTGGCCGCGTGTCCAACCGCATCATCAACGAAGTCAAAGGCATCAACCGCGTGGTTTATGATGTCAGCGGCAAACCGCCTGCCACGATTGAGTGGGAATAATCCCTCAATAATAAAGGCCGTCTGAACAGATATTGTTCAGACGGCCTTATTTATTAGGGACCTAAGCCCAATTAAAATTGATTTTTCAATTCACGCAAAGCGGCGAAGACTTCGAGTTCGCTGTTTAATTTTCGTCCGCTCAATTCTTCGGCGCGTGCCTGAACTTGGGGCAGGTGTACGCGGAAAAACGGATTGACTTTGCGCTCGTGCGCCAGGCTGACAGGCAGTGTCGGCGTGTGTTCGGCTGCGGCCAAGGCCGTCTGAATGTCGATGTTGTCCGGCTCGATGTGCTGGGCAAAGCGTAGATTGGAGGCGGTGTATTCGTGCGCTGGATAAAACAGTGTTTCTTCGGGCAGCTGGTTGAATCGGTGGAAGCTGTCGTAAAGCTGCTCGATTGTGCCGGTAAATACGCGGCCGCAACCGGCGGAAAACAAGGTATCGCCGCAGAAAACGTGCAGGCCGTCTGAATTTTCCAACAGATAGCTGATGTGGCGGTCGGTATGGCCGGGGGTTGCCCAAACGGTAACCAAGCCTTCGCCAAACGGGAACTGCGTACCTGCGGTGACGGTATGCGTCGCCACGTCGATGTCGCTTTCGCCATAGATTGGGGATTCTAAAAAGCCATGGAACAAGCTTTTTGCGCCGCCGGTATGGTCGGGGTGCGGATGGGTAATCCATGTTTGCGCCAGCATCAGGCGGTTGTGGACGAGGAATTTCAAAACGGGCGTGGCATCGGATGGATCGACGCAGGCAGCATGGTTGCCTTCTTGAATCATCCAGATGTAGTTGTCGTTTAGGGCTTTAATTGGCGTGATTTTCATATGCTTTCTTCTGGTTTGGGGTTTCAGACGGCCTCTAAATAATCTTTGATATTCGGGCTTTGGCCGAACACGGCTTCATGGGCTTGATGGATGCACAGTCGGTTGAACAGCAATCTTTGGGTTTGGTCGCTGTCGATAATCCGCACTTGGCCTTGCAGTTTGGGCGCGTCGTGATGAAAGGTATTCTTAAACGCGTGCCAACGGTCGGTTTGCAGATGGACGACGGCAAACATATCGTGCGAGATATTAACGCCGACACTGAATAGCTTGGCCGAGGCTTGCAGGCAGAAACTGCTGTCGCCAAACAGGCATAGCCCCGTGTTTTCCGGATAGCGGAACAATTCGATTTTCACGGCTTCGGGTTTGGCAAAGATATTACAAAACAGCCGTTCAAACAACGACGGCTGTGCCACGCCTTCGCTCAACATACCGTAAAGTCCGCCCAGCCAATCGACATAGCCGAGAAAAGTGAAACGGTAGTCCTGTATAATGGCTTCGATGCGCTTGGGGTCGCGTTTGCTGATCAAGCGGACAAATTCAAAACCGACTTCCGGCAGCCGCGCCCGAAGTGTTTGATGTAGGCGGTGGGCAAACAGGTTTTTATGGTTGTGCGGATTGCGCAGGATACCGAGGAATTTCAGCCGTAATATCCGCCACAACGCATCCGGTACTTTGACGGTATCGGTATTTGCCGTAGTTGTTTTCAGACGGTCTGCAGGCAGGGTGCGCAGGTGGTTGCAGGCTTCTTCGTAGCCGCTTTCATGACGGTTGAACCAGCTTTCCAGATTATATTGGTTGGTGGAGTCTTCGACAAAGGTCAGCGTATAGAGGTTTTTCGCCGCCAAGTTGCCGATGATGTTGACGCTTATCGCTTCGCTGCGGTTTTGTTCTTTGCTACGGGTTTTTTCACCAGTATGGAATATGGACAAAGGCAGCTTGTAAACATTCTGATTCTGAGGGCTGACCTGCGGATTATGCGCGTGCTGCCGCTGCTCGGTTTGGGCGATGAAGTGGTGTTCCTTCGTCGGATTCGCGGTCAACAGGGCGTAAGGCTTTTCGCCGCATTCGGAAAATTCGCAATCGCTGAGGATAAAGGCTTGTCGAGTCATAATGTCAGGAAAGGCCGTCTGAATATGTCGATTATAGTTTAAAAGTGGCAATTATACAGAATGACGGCGACGAGTTTGGTCTTTATACGCAAAAGGACGCAAAAAGGTCATCTGAAAACGGATATAGCGAGGTTCGCTAAATCGTTTTCAGACGACCTTAAATCAACGGACTGTTCAACACTATTTATTCTTCTTTTTGGAAAACATGGTTGCGGTGATACTCGAAATATTTTTCGCTTTCAGGTTCGATTTTTAATTGCATATCGGGAAAAATCCCAAGCCGCTTTTGATTTCCCGGATCGATTTTTGGACTGATTTTTATCGTACCGTCGGGATCAAACGTAATCAGTCCTTTATCGAATAATCTGTCGATATTGGGTGCGAGCATCAGACCATTGAAAGGATCTAAACGTTCGTTATTATTGCATACACTCCAAGGTTTGATATGGCTGGCAATGAGTAAAGGCTGGATATCTAGACCTGTCAGTGGGCAGCTAGGATATAGTTTGAGTAGTTTTTGCCGAAAACTGCCTTGTCCTTGACGGGCTTTTATCAAAGTTTCGATTTCGGTTCGCTTTTCTGGATTGGTCTCGGAGGCTAAACGTTTTTCGAGTTCGTCTATATCCGATTTTAAGGACAGGGCAGAAGCCGCCTGAAAATTTGGTATTCCTGTGAGCCGTTCTACCGGTAATCCTTTTTTCTTACAGGCTCCGCATAGAGTTAGTTCTCTCCTGTATTCATCCAAGCTCCATTTTTCAAGTTCTTCGATTGAGTTTGAGCAAACTTTGAAATATTTTCCCGTTGTGCGCCCCGGCCTTTTATTTAGTTGGCTACAATTAGCAAAATGTATTTTGGGATAATCTTTCCAAATCTTAGAAGGGTCTTTAGTTTGATCTATATTTAATACAAATCCATTTGGATTTTCATCAATCCATTCAATAAATTCATCATCATTCGGCATGTTTTTAAAAATTTCTATGTCAGACATAAGATTCTCCAAATCTTTTCTATAGATTCAATTAAGTTTGTTTGTATATATAGGTTCGGGACAAAAAATCTAGGTCGTCATTCCCGCGCAGGCGGGAATCCAGAAGTTTGGATTTACAGTAATCTTTAAATATTTCTGAAATGCAGGGGTCTGGATTCCCGCCTGCGCGGGAATGACGGCGGTCGGTTCGGTCTTCATACGCAAAAGAATGAATAAAGGTCGTCTGAAAACGAATATAGCAGAATCCGCTAAATCGTTTTCAGACGACCTTTTCTTTAAAGCCGAATCAAATCAGCCTGCCGGTTAACCCAACGCCTTCCTTGCCCCGGCAAAGAGGCGGTACCAGCCGGACAGTTCCGTCCAGTCTTCCGGTTTCCAGCTCATTTGTGCGGCGCGGTACACGCGTTCCGGATGCGGCATCATGATGGTAACGCGGCCGTCGGCGTTGGTCACACCGGCGATACCTTGAGGAGAGCCGTTAGGGTTGAGCGGATAAGTTTGGGTCACTTGGTTTTGACCGTCCACATATTGCAGCGCAATGCCCAAATCGGCGGAAATATTGCCGCCGTGAAGCGCGAAGTCGGCGCGGCCTTCGCCGTGGCTGACCACGACAGGCAGGCTGGAGCCTTGCATTTCGTTCAGAATCAGCGATGCGGATTTTGGAACATGAACCATACTCAGGCGCGCTTCGAACTGTTCGCTCAGGTTGCGTTTGAACTTCGGCCAGCCTGCCGTGCCGGGGATGATTTCGGCGAGGTTGCTGACCATTTGGCAGCCGTTGCACACGCCCAATGTCAGCGTGTTCGGGTCGGCGAAGAAGGCGGCGAACTGGTCGCGCAAGGCGGGGTGGAACAGGATGGATTTCGCCCAGCCTTCGCCCGCGCCGAGTACGTCGCCGTAGCTGAAGCCGCCGCACGCCGCCAGCATTTTGAAGTCGGCAAGGTGGACGCGGCCTGCCATCAGGTCGGACATATGCACGTCGTAAGCATCGAATCCGGCGCGGGTGAAGGCGGCGGCCATTTCGATTTGTCCGTTCACGCCCTGTTCGCGCAGGATGGCGATTTTGGGTTTCGCGCCGCTGTTGACGAAAGGCGCGGCGATGTCTTCATTCACGTCGAATTTCACGTCGGCAAACAATGCGCTGCGTTCGTTGTCGCCAATCAGGGCGAACTCGCTGTCGGCGCAGGCGGGGTTGTCGCGCAGGCGTTGGATGGCGTGGCTGGTTTCCTGCCATGCGCGTTGCAGGTCGGTAAGGGATTGATTGAAAATTTCTTCTCCTGCATTGATGACCATATGGCCGCTGTCGGCAAACTCTCCCAAATGGTGCAGCGTGAGATTCAGTTTCTCGCACAAATTAGAAATATATTCGTGGTCGGCAGCGTGAACAGCAATAACGGCTCCTAATTCTTCGTTAAACAGGGTAGTTAGGACAAATTTTTGCCATTCTTGAGGCGAGTAATACTCGTTTTTAACGTTAATATTTTTATCTACCATTGTCAGCAGATCGAGATTCATGCCACGGCGAGAAGCAAATGCCATTTCTGCCAGAGTCACAAACAAACCGCCATCGCTGCGGTCGTGGTAGGCCAGCAACTTATCTTCTTGAACGAGTTGCTGAATTAACTGATAAAACGCTTTCAGACGGCCTGCATCAATATCAGGTGCTTCGCCGCCGCTTCGGTTATACACTTGAGCCAGTGCAGAACCACCCATACGGCACTTGTTGTTGCCTAAGTCAATCATCAGCAGAGTAGCGAACGAATTGGCATTGTCTTTTAATACGGGTGTAACAGTCTTGCGTACGTCTTCCACTGGCGCAAATGCAGAAATAATCAGGCTTAAAGGCGAAACCACGGATTTTTGTTCGCCATTCTCCTGCCATACGGTTTTCATCGACAAACTGTCTTTGCCCACGGGAATGCTCAAATCCAATGCCTGACAGGCTTTGGAAACTGCTTCAACGGTGCGGTAGAGTTTTTCGTCTTCGCCCTCGTTGCCGCATGCCGCCATCCAGTTGGCGGAGAGTTTGATGTTGCCGATGTCGCCGATATTGACCGCCGCGATGTTGGTGATGGCTTCGCCGACGCACATTCTGCCTGAAGCAGGCGCGTCAAACAGGGCGACGGTCGGTTTTTCGCCCATAGACATCGCTTCGCCGCGATAGGTGTTGAAACCCATCATGGTAACGGCGCAGTCGGCTACGGGGGTTTGGTATTTGCCGACCATTTGGTCGCGGTGAGTCATGCCGCCGACACTGCGGTCGCCGATGGTAATCAGGAAGTTTTTAGCGGCTACGGTAGGCAGGCGCAGAACGCGGTAGGCGGCTTCAGTAATGTCGATATCGCCGGCGTTAAATGGTTTTTCAGACGGCGTAACCGTTTTGTCGGTACGCGTGGTTTTAGGCGGTTTGCCGAGCAAAACGTTCAACGGCAAATCGACAGGGTTGTTGGAGAACAAATCGTCGCGTACTTTCAAATGACCGTCGTCGGTCGCCGTGCCGACTACGGCAAACGGGCAACGTTCGCGTTCGCAGATGGCGCGGAAGGTGTCCAAATCTTTTTCCAAAATGGACAATACATAACGCTCTTGCGATTCGTTACACCAAATTTGCAATGGGTTGAGGCCGTGTTCTTCCAGCGGCACTTCACGCAACTTGAATACCGCGCCGCGACCGGCATCGTTGACGAGTTCGGGGAAGGCGTTGGACAAGCCGCCTGCGCCGACGTCGTGGATGGAGATAATCGGGTTTTTGTCGCCAAGCTGCCAGCAGCGGTCGATGACTTCTTGCGCGCGGCGTTCGATTTCGGGGTTGCCGCGTTGTACGGAGTTGAAGTCCAAAGAGGCGTCGTTCGTGCCGGTGTTCATAGATGAAGCTGCGCCGCCGCCCAAGCCGATCAGCATGCCCGGGCCGCCCAGTTGGATCAGTAACGCGCCTTCGGGGATTTCGTCTTTGTGTGTTTGCTGCGCCTGAATGCTGCCCAAACCGCCGGCAATCATAATCGGTTTGTGATAGCCGCGGACTTGACCGTCAAATTTTTCTTCAAAGGTACGGAAGTAGCCCAAGAGGTTCGGACGGCCGAATTCGTTGTTGAACGCTGCGCCGCCGATCGGGCCTTCAATCATGATGTCTAGAGGAGAAGCAATATGGCCGGGTTTGCCATAGGCTTGTTCCCAAGGCTGCTCCAAGCCGGGGATATTCAGGTTGGAGACGGTAAAGCCGGTCAAGCCTGCTTTCGGACGTGAGCCTTTGCCTGTTGCGCCTTCATCGCGGATTTCACCGCCTGCACCCGTCGCCGCGCCCGCAAATGGCGCGATGGCGGTCGGATGGTTGTGCGTTTCCACTTTCATGATGATATGGGTGTCTTCTTCGTGGAAGCGGTAGCCTTGGTTTTCCGCCGCATTTGGATAGAAACGTTCGATTTTCGCGCCTTCGATCACGGACGAATTGTCTTTATAGGCAACGACTGTGCCTTCGGGATGCGCGTTGTGCGTGTCGCGAATCATGCCGAAAAGGGATTTCGGTTGTTTTTCGCCGTTGAGGATGAAGTCGGCGTTGAAGATTTTGTGGCGGCAGTGTTCGCTGTTTGCCTGAGCGAACATCATCAATTCAACATCGGACGGATTGCGGTTTAAAGCCTGATAGTTTTCAACCAGATAATCGATTTCATCGGCTGAAAGCGCCAAACCCATTTCGGTATTGGCTTTGACCAAAGCCTCTTTACCGCCGCCCAAAATATCTACGCTGGAGAAGGTTTCCGATTGGATATGGTGGAACAGTTGCGCCGCTGCATCGATGTCGGTCAACACGCTTTCGGTCATGCGGTCGTGCAGCAGGGCTGCCCATTGTTGTTTTTGCCCGTCGGTAAGCGCACCTTCCAACCATACGGCCATGCCGCGCTCGATGCGCTCAATGCCTTCCAAACCGCAGTTTTCGGCGATATTGGTTGCTTTGGAAGCCCAAGGCGAAATGGTGCCCAAACGGGGCGTTACCAAAAATAAATGCAAGCCCTCGCGCGCTTTGGGCGTTTGTTCAACGCTTTGCGCCGCCAGTAAGGCTTGCAGTTTTTCGACTGTCGCGGCATCAAGTGCTTTTTCGCTACCGACAAAATACCAAAATTCGCTGCTTAATTTGACTTCGGGCAGGCCGAGTGCGGCTGCTTTTTGAAAGAGTTTTTCAACACGGAAATCGGAAAGGGCGGTTACACCGCGCAAGGGCAGAACAACAGACATGGATTCAGCTCACAAAATGCAGTTGGGGAATCCATTATTATACCTGAAAAATGCGATTTTGCTTGTGAATTTATACTTGAAATGTTGACAATTTTTACTTGTGAACAGAAGACGGAAGAAGCCGTTTTTCCGTCCTTTTGTTTATTTTATATCTGATTATTCAGCTATTTTTATTTATTTTTGAAGGATTGGGCGAAATGGCGTTGGATAGGTGCAATGACATAAAGTAAGGATTATTGGATGGTTGTTTTTAATTTTTTGCTGACAATAAGGCCGTCTGAAACCTTGTTTTCAGACGGCCTTGCATTATCCTTTCTTTTTATTCCCCAGCATATCCAGCAATCCTGCTAAATGACTTTTTCCTTCTTCCTTGCTCACAATCGGCTCGCCGCCTTTGCGTCCTAGGATTTTGATGTCTTCCTGCGGCATTTCGTCTATGAAGCGGCTGGGTTCGGGAAATTGCCATGTGCCTTGTTTTTTGCGTTTGAGGCAGTGGGTCAGTGTAAGCTGGCGTTTGGCGCGTGTGATGCCGACGTACATCAGGCGGCGTTCTTCTTCGACGTTGTCTTCTTCGATGCTGTCGTTGTGCGGCAGGATGCCTTCTTCGCAGCCGACGAGGAAGACGTAGGGGTATTCCAATCCTTTGGAAGCGTGCAGGGTGGAGAGTTTGACGGCATCGACTTCTTCTTCGCTTTTACCCTCCAAAAGCGTCATCAGGGCGATGGTTTGGGCAAGCTCGATGATGTTTTTGCCGTCTTGCTCGCCTTTGCGTTCCAGCCAGCCGGTCAGGTCGCTGACGTTGCGCCATTTGATTTCGCCTGCTTTACCTTCTTCACTGGCCAACAGGTGGTTTTCGTAGTCGATTTCTTTGAGCAGGCTGTTGATGAGTTCACCCGCTTCGCTGGTTTCAGCTTTGGCGCGGTAGTTTTCAATCATATCCATGAAGGCTTGCAGGTGTTGGCGGTTGGTGTTGTTCAGCAAAGCAAGCGCTTCTTCGGTTTGCGCGGCTTCATACAGGCTGCATTCGTGTTCGTGCGCGTAGGTGTTGAGCTTGCCCAATGTAACGTCGCCGATGCCGCGTTTAGGCGTGGTTACAGCACGCAGGAAGGCGGGATCGTCGTTGGGGTTGGCAAGCAGGCGCAAATAGGACAAAACGTCTTTGATTTCGGCTTTGTCGAAAAAACTCTGTCCGCCGGAGAGCTGGTAGGGAACGCGCGCGCTGCGCAAGGCTTCTTCAAAAATCCGCGCTTGATGGTTGCCACGGTATAACACGGCGAAATCGGCGTATTGGGTTTTATCGCCGCCGACCAGCTTCTGCTTGACGATTTGGCTGACAACCCAGTCGGCTTCGTGCTGCTCGCTTTGACAGGCAACGACTTTGACGATTTCGCCTTCGCCAAACTGTGACCAAAGTTTTTTGGTAAAGAGTTTGGAGTTGTTTTCAATGACTTTGTTGGCGATTTTGAGAATGCGCGCGGTGGAGCGGTAGTTTTGCTCCAGCTTGATGACCTTCATCTGCGGATAGTCTTCTTGCATTTTACGCAGGTTTTCCATGTTTGCGCCGCGCCATGCGTAGATGGACTGGTCGTCGTCGCCGACGGCGGTAAACATGCCTTCCGCGCCGGTCAGAAGCTTCATCAGGGTGAATTGGCAGGTATTCGTGTCTTGGCATTCGTCAACCAGCAGATAACGCAGCCGCCGCTGCCATTTGTTGCGCACTTCGCTGTTTTGCTGCAACAGCACGGCAGGCAGGCGGATTAAGTCGTCGAAGTCTACTGCCTGATAGCTTTGCAGGGTTTCCTGATAACTTGCATAGACGCGCGCTGTTTGTTGTTCCCACACATTAGAGGCCGTCTGAACGACATCTTCAGGCGTTTTTAGATCGTTTTTCCACAGGGAAATTTGGTGTTGCGCTTTGAATATGGCTTCTTTGCCCGTACCGCCCAAAAGCTCGCCGATGATTTTCGCGCTGTCGGTAGAGTCGAGAATGGAAAAGTTTTTTTTATAACCGATTTGATTGGCTTCTTCGCGCAGAATCTTCATGCCCAAAGAGTGGAAGGTGCAAATCGTCAGCCCGCGCGTTTGCGACTTAGGCAGCATTTTAGAGACGCGCTCCTGCATTTCTGTGGCGGCTTTATTGGTAAAGGTAATCGCGGCGACGGTATGCGGCAGATAGCCGACGTTGACAATCAAATGCTTGATTTTTTGCGTAATCACACCGGTTTTGCCGCTGCCTGCGCCGGCAAGGACGAGCAGGGGGCCGCCTAGATATTTGACTGCGGCTTGCTGTTGGGGGTTGAGTTTCATTGAAGGGGAAGACGGGTAATGTGGGGAGCAATTATACAACAAGGCCGTCTGAAATTTTCAGACGGCCTTGGGTGTTTTTTAGCGTAAACCCTATGCAAAATATTTCAATTTGCCTTTGAAGTCTTCTATTTTTTCATAACCCTTTTGCGCCATGATGGCTTTTAACTCAAGGGAGACCCGCTCAAAAATGTCTACGCCTTGCTGGTGTAGCGCCGTGCCGATCTGCACCATGCTTGCGCCGCACAAGATGTGTTCAAATGCATCACGGCCGCTGTAAACGCCGCCTGTTCCAATGACTTGGATAGACGGCTCCAGTCTTTGATAGAACGCGTGGACATTGGCGAGCGCAGTCGGTTTGATGTATTGACCACCTATGCCGCCGAAGCCGTTTTTCGGGCGGATCACGACAGATTCATCTTCGATATACATGCCGTTGCCAATGGAGTTGACACAGTTGACGAATTTTAAGGGATGGCGGTTAAACACTTCCGCCGCTTGATCGAAATGGACAATATCGAAATACGGTGGCAGTTTGATGCCCAAAGGCTTGTCGAAGTAGGCAAAGGCTTCGCTCAAAATCCGCTCGGTGGTTTCAAAATCATAGGCGATTTGCGGCTTGCCGGGGACGTTTGGGCAGGAAAGATTGAGTTCGGTAATGCCGTTGAATCCACTGTTTTGCACTTTTTTTAACAACATATGCGTTTCATCGGGCGACATACCGACCAGTGAGAGGAAAAAAGCCCTTTTGGGATGAGACTCTTGAAGGGTAAGCAGGTAATCCAGATAGTAATCAATGCCTTGGTTTGGCAAGCCCATCGAATTGATGCTGCCGAGAGGGACATCGTGATAGCGCGGTTCGGAGTTGCCTTGACGGGGGGTAAGCGTTGCGGTCTTGGTAACGAAAGTGCCTGCCGAAGACTGTCTGACTGCTTCCAATTCCTCAACAGTCATACACGCCACACCAGCGGCATTCATCAGGCAGTTGTCAAAAGAAAAACCGGCGATTTGGGTTTTCAACGATACCATCTCCTGCTCCTTTTCTCTGTAAAATCAAAATGTTTGACAAGCGTAGCACGAAGAGGCGGCACGATTTTTAACAAACATCAAATGACAAAGCATGTAGGCGGATGTTGTTTTCAATATTGAAAAAAGGCCGTCTGAAAAACTCAAACGGTCTTTCAGACGGCCTTCGCTAAGCTGTCGGCTGATTTGGCTATTGGGTTTTGAAAATCAGGCCAACCATTCGTTCAAGGCCGCTTCAAAACGTTTCAAGCCTTCGGCCATGTCTTCATCGTTCAGCAGAAGGCTGGGGGCGAAACGCACCACATTGGCTCCGGCAACCAGTACCATCAGGCCGTGTTTCAAAGCGGCGGCGGTGATTTCCGATGCCTTGCCTGCGTATTTGTCTGCCAATACGCAGCCGAGCAGCAAACCCATGCCGCGGACTTCTTTAAATACGCCGGTTTTTACGCCCAATTCACGCAAGGCCGTCTGAAGTTTTTGGCCTTGTTGCTGAACGTGTGCCAATGTTTCGGGCGCATTGATGATGTCAAACGCACGGCCACCGACCGCGCATGCCATCGGATTGCCGCCGAAGGTTGAACCATGTGTTCCGGGGCCGAAGGTTGGGGCGATTTTATCGGTAGTCAGTATCGCGCCAATCGGGAAACCGCAACCCAAGGCTTTGGCGGAGCTGATGATATCGGGTGTGATGCCGTAATGCTCGTAGGCAAACAGTTTGCCTGTATGGCCCATGCCGGTTTGCACTTCGTCCAAAATCAGCAAGGCGCCGTGTTTGTCGCACAAACGGCGTGCGGCTTGCAGGTATTCTTTAGTGGCAGGCAGAATGCCGCTTTCACCTTGAATCGGCTCGATAATCACGGCGCAGGTTTTGTCGCCGACGGCGACTTCCAATGCGGCAATATCATTAAATGGAACATGGGTAATATCTGACGGCAGCGGCGCGTAGTCTTTGCTGTATTTGGGCTGGCCACCGACGGATACGGTAAACAGGGTGCGGCCGTGGAAGCTGTTGAGGCAGGAGATGATTTCGGTTTTGTGTTCGCCAAAATGATCGCGGCCGTATTTGCGTGCCAGTTTCAGTGCGGCTTCATTGGCCTCTGCGCCGGAGTTGCAGAAAAACACTTTGTCGGCAAAGGTGTTTTCGACCAATTTTTTGGCCAATTCTTGTGCCGGTTGGGTGGTGTAGATATTAGAAATGTGCCAGAGCTTTTGCGACTGCTCGGCCAAGGCTGCGACCAAATCGGGATGGCAATGGCCTAGCGCGTTCACAGCAATACCGCCTGACAGGTCAATGTATTCTCGTCCTTCGGTATCCCAAACCCGGCTGCCGAGCGCGCGTTCCGGAATCATGGGGGCGAATGAGAAATTGGGCGTCAGGTAGTTTTGCATGTTCTTTTCCTTTTGATATTGTCAACAATTTCTTCAATTATGCGCCTATTGATTGAGAGATTCAATATGGTAATCAGGCCGTCTGAAAACTGGCTTTCAGACGGCCTGATGCTTATTTATGCTTGATTTCCCAGCATTGATGGATTTTTTTGTTGCGGAAATCGTCGGGAACGGACTGCTTGGAAATGTCTTTGACGGTGTATTGTTCCGCGACCGAATCGTCCAACACAAAACTGCGCAGGTTGTTGGAGAAATACAGAATGCCGTCTGAAGCGAGCAGGCTCATTGCGCCGTCAATCAGCTTTTTATGGTCGCGCTGGATGTCGAGGATGTCGAGCATCTTTTTGCTGTTGGAAAAGCTGGGCGGGTCCATGACGATCAGGTCGAACTTTTTGCCTTCGTCTGCGGCATTTTGCAGGTATTGGAACACGTCGGCGCGGACGATTTTGTGTTGCTCAAGGTCGATGCCGTTGAGTTCGAAATTGCGTTTTGCCCACTCCAGATAAGTATTCGATAAATCGACGGTTTCGCTGGATACTGCACCCCCGGTTGCGGCATAGACGGTGAAGCTGCCTGTGTAGGAAAACAGGTTGAGGAAGCGTTTGCCCGCTGCGGTGTCGCCGACCTTTTTGCGCGTATTTCGGTGGTCGAGGAAAAGGCCGGTATCGAGGTATTTGTCGAGGTTGACCCAAAACTTGCGGCCGTTTTCAGTGATGACGAAATCGTCGCCGGTTTTGCCGGTTTTCTCGTATTGCTGTAAACCTTTTTGGCGTTCGCGGCGTTTGAGGTGGATTTGTTCGGGCGCAAAGCCGGTCACAAAACCAATAGCTTCCAATACATCGGCAAGCCATGCTTCGTATTCTTCGGGCTGCATCAGCCAGCCGGTATCGTATTCCTGAAGATGGATTTGGTCGCCGTAAACATCGACGGCAAAGGGAAATTGGGGAATATCGCGGTCGTAAATGCGCCAGGCTTCGATATTGTTGCGTTTGGCCCATTTCATAAGATGTTTGATGTTTTTGCCCAAGCGGTTGGCAAAGGGGGTAATGTCGGTCATGGTTTCAGACGGCCTTATTGGGGAAGTTTCCAGAATTGATCAGCAGGGACGTAGGCGTGGCGGTCAAGCATATAGAGAATTGTATCGTCAGGCGCAACCATGGTGGCACGGTCGGCCTTGCCTTTAAACGGGAACACGATTCGTGCTTCCGAGGCGTTTTTGATGTCGATGCCGTAGCTGGTTCTGCCGCTTTCTAATTTGTATTGGTTTTGAGTGTATTCGTAAACGGCTTCTTTGCCTTTTTCGTCTTTGACGGTAAAGCTTTTTTCGGCAAAAGTGATTTCGGCTTTGCTGCCGTCGGATGCAACGGCCTTCCATTCGCCGCGATAACTCTCCGAGCCACTGCACGCGCCAAGCAACAGGGCGGCAGCAAGTGCAGGTAATAAGGCGGTTTTGAAAAACTTCATGTCGGATTCATCCGTGCTGATTCAATAAAACGGCATTATAGCTTGATTTTGCACTCGCAGCCTGTTTTGCTTGACCTGGGCGGTTTTCTCCTTTATTATCCGCCGTTCGCCTTTTGATACGAAGCCATCGTCATCCAACCTAAACCGCCGTTTCGGGCGTGTTTCTTTTATTGCTTGCATATTTGCAAAGCCTTTTCTGTGCAGGTTGTCGTCGATGTTAACCACAAGCAAGATGCTTGCGACAACCCTGTAACTTCACATTCCCCGTATCGTTACTTTCCTTTGCTTCAGGTCGTCTGAAATTGTTCAGGCGTGCGCGTTGTTGTCTCTTAGGATAGATATGTCTATTAAATTTGCCGATTTGAACCTTGATAAAAACATTTTGTCTGCCGTACGCAGCGAGGGTTATGAAAGCCCGACCCCGATTCAGGCGCAAGCGATTCCGTTTGCTTTGGACGGTCGCGATATTATGGCTTCGGCACAAACCGGTTCAGGCAAAACCGCAGCCTTCCTGCTGCCGACTTTGCAAAAACTGACCAAGCGCAGCGAAAAACCGGGCAAAGGCCCGCGCGCTTTGGTGTTGACCCCGACCCGCGAACTGGCGGCACAAGTGGAAAAAAACGCGCTGGCGTATGCTAAAAATATGCGTTGGTTCCGTACTGTCAGCATTGTCGGCGGCGCATCTTTCGGCTACCAAACCCGCGCCCTGAGCAAACCGGTTGACCTGATTGTCGCCACTCCGGGCCGTCTGATGGACTTGATGCAAAGCGGCAAGGTTGATTTTGAACGTTTGGAAGTTCTGATTTTGGACGAAGCCGACCGTATGTTGGACATGGGTTTTATCGACGACATCGAAACCATCGTAGAAGCAACGCCGACTGACCGTCAGACTTTGTTGTTCTCTGCCACTTGGGACGGAGCAGTGGGCAAACTGGCGCGCAAACTAACCAAAGACCCTGAAGTCGTCGAAGTCGAGCGCGTGGACGACCAAGGCAAAATCGAAGAGCAGCTGCTGTACTGCGACGATATGCGCCATAAAAACCGCCTGCTCGACCATATCTTGCGCGATGCCAATATCGATCAATGCGTGATTTTCACGTCCACCAAAGCCATGACCGAAGTCATCGCGGATGAATTGTACGAAAAAGGTTTTGCCGCCAACTGCCTGCACGGCGATATGCCGCAAGGCTGGCGTAACCGCACGCTGATGGACTTGCGCAAAGGCCGCTGCAAAATTTTGGTTGCCACCGACGTTGCCGCACGCGGTATCGACGTACCAACCATTACCCACGTTATCAACTACGACTTGCCGAAACAGGCTGAAGACTACGTTCACCGTATCGGCCGTACCGGCCGCGCAGGCCGCACCGGTATTGCGATTACTTTTGCCGAAGTGAACGAATACGTCAAAGTACACAAAATTGAAAAATACATCGGCCGTAAATTGCCTGAGCTGACCATCGAAGGCATGGAGCCGACACGCAAACGCAAATCTGCCGGCGCTAAACCGAAAGGCAAAGGCGGCTGGGGCGATCGTAAATCCGGCGGCTGGCGCGGCGATAAGAAACCGGCTAAAGAAGGTTTCGGCGGTAAAGCTCGCGGCGAAGGCCATAAAAAAGACGGTTTCAAGAAAGATGGCTTTAAGAAAGATGGTTTCAAAAAAGCTGATGGTTTCAAAAAAGGCGGCGAAGGCTTTAAAGGCAAGCGTAAGTCTAACGACAGCTTTGGCGGCAAACACAAAAGAGGTTGATTTTTTCAATCTTAAGGCCGTCTGAAAAAGACATAAGGGCGTGTGAAGACACGCCCTTTTTTATGGTTTCAAGTTTTCGCATATAAAAAAGCGCGGGATTGATCCCACTCTTTTTTCAGACGGCCTTCTTACAAAGCAGCCAATACGGCATCGCCCATTTCGGAGCAGGAAACCAGTTTGGTACCTTCTTCGTAAATGTCGCCGGTACGCAAGCCTTGTTGCAGTACTTTTTGTACGGCGTTTTCAACTTGTTGCGCGCGGGCTTCGTCGTTCAGGCTGTAACGCAGCAGCATGGCAAGAGACAATACGGTCGCCAGCGGATTGGCTTTGTTTTGACCGGCAATGTCGGGAGCTGAGCCGTGAGATGGTTCGTACAGGCCTTTGCCGTTTTCGTCCAAAGAAGCAGAAGGCAGCATACCGATGGAACCGGTCAGCATGGAGGCTTCGTCGGAGAGGATGTCGCCGAAGATGTTGCCGGTGGCAATCACGTCAAATTGTTTGGGCGCGCGTACTAACTGCATGGCGGCGTTGTCGACGTACATATGGGAAAGCTCGACATCAGGGTATTCTTTGCCGATTTCTTCAAAGATTTCGCGCCACAGTTCGGTGGTTTCCAAAACGTTGGCTTTGCCTACGGAGCAGACTTTTTTGCTGCGTTTTTGGGCAGATTGGAAGGCAACGTGGGCGATGCGGCGGATTTCGCTTTCGCTGTATTTCATGGTGTTGTAGCCTTCGCGTTCGCCGTTTTCTAAAACACGGATGCCGCGCGGTTCGCCGAAGTAAATATCGCCGGTCAGTTCGCGTACGATAAGGATGTCGAGGCCGGCTACGATTTCCGGTTTCAGAGTGGAAGCATTGGCCAGCTCTTTATACAAAATGGCAGGGCGCAGGTTGGCAAACAGATTCAAGTCTTTACGGATGGCCAACAAGCCGCGTTCAGGGCGCAGCGGACGGTCGAGATTGTCGTATTGAGGAGAACCGACTGCACCAAGCAGAACCGCATCAGCTTTACGGCAAAGGTTTTGCGTGAATTCTGGATAAGGATGGCCGTATTCGTCATAGGCTTCGCCGCCCAAAGGTGCGTATTCGTAGCTGACATCCAAACCTTGTTCGATAAGTTTGTCGAGTACACGGACGGTTTCTGCAACGATTTCAGGGCCGATGCCGTCGCCGCGCAAGATAGCGATATGTTTGGTCATTTCGGGTTTCCTTATGGGAAGGTTTTAGGTAAAGGGCAGGTCGTCTGTTTTTCAGACGGCCTTAAATCAATTTGCTCTGAAAACGCTGATTGTACCATTATGGTACTGGTAAAGCTGGGTAGAAATCGCGTAGGCAGAGTCTTCAAATGCCTGCAGGGCGATATTCGCCATCGCCTGCAAAGCTTCTTCATCAGATGGGCTGCAAACGAGCAGGGCGTTGCGTGCCGGGACTGCAAAAACAGGGTTGGCCGGCAGCATAGGATCGTCTTTAAGTACTTCGTCCAAAAGCAAAATCAGGGAAGCATCATAGTCGTTGTCCAAATGGATTTGAGCCAATGACCAACCTTCGGCATGATGAATTTGGACACGTCCATTCATCCGTTGGTGCAAATTATTGATAGCGGTACGATACAAGGCGTCCTCATCTTCAATACCGGCCTCTTTCATATGCTCACGATTGAGCGTATGCATGGATTCTTCCGTATCCACCATATAAAGCAACATGATATCGCCGGCAATCGGTTTGTATACCAGGTAATCGGCAGGTTCGGCTTCGTCCGTATTTGTAATCAGTCTGGCGTTTTCCAGATAAATCGTATTTTTAATTGTCGGAAGAATTTGTTGTGCTGAAACACTGGCATCAGTGTCTTGAATCTTATAGATAACCGCTAAATTGGCTGCAACAATCGCCTCCAAGGCCTCGGGATTTTGCAGATAACTTGTGTAATGGTTGCTCAAATATGTACTGAATGATGCTTCATCGTCTTCGGAAAAATGGACAATGATGGGCGAAGAAGCAATATTTTCGCCCCAGTCGATTTTCGCCTCAAGATCCAATTCTTCTTGGATGCGACGGGCAAAGTATTCGACAAATTCCTGCCAAGTCATTAATTTAGGTTTGGAGCGGAACAACCTGCTGAAAAAAGACATATTGTGTCCTGAATGAGGGGATAAGGCCGTCTGAAATATTATAGACGTTCGGTTTCAACACGGATTTTAAAAACGACTTTGCGTATGTTCGCCCTGTCGCCGACCAATGGGGCATGCGCATCATTCGGGAAAAATAGCGCAAATTCGCCGGGCTCCAAGGTTAACCAGGTTTCCGGCTCGCAGTCGAAAAACTCGATATCGCGCTTTTCGTCGTAGCCTAAACCGTTTTTCAGACGGCCTCTGTCTATCCAGCCATACGTTTCGCTGCCATCAATCGGCGTTTGAATATCAATATGTTTTAAGTGCGCTTCAGGCTGAGCTTCGCCTTTAGTCCTCATCGGTTCACTGCCGATAAAAATACGGATATTGGGATTCTCGCATGGCACTTGACCATCCGGCAGCTTGGCAAAATCTAGGGTCTGCAACAGATGGAAAGCCTCGGCAAAGTCGGGATGCAGGGCAGCGTAGCGGGTGGCATTGCTTATGGTGTCGGTAATCATGGTATATTTGTGTAGATTAAAGGCCGTCTGAAACACTTAAATTTTTCAGACGGCCTTTTGTATGTCAACCGTTAAACAGCCAAGGCTGGTTTTGGCGGCGTTTTTCTTCAAAGGCGTGGATTTCGTCAGCGTGTTGCAGGGTCAGGCCGATTTCGTCCAAGCCGTTTAAGAGGCAGTGTTTGCGGTGTTCGGTAATGTCGAATGTGAATGTTTCGCCGCTAGGGGTGGTCAGGGTTTGCTCGGCAAGGTCGATGGAGAGCTGATAGCCTTCGTTGGCTTCAACTTCTTTGAAAAGCTGGTCAACCTGTTCTTCTGTCAAAACGATAGGCAAAAGGCCGTTTTTGTAGCAGTTGTTAAAGAAGATGTCGGCAAAGCTGGGGGCAATGACGGCGCGGAATCCGTAGTCGTCTAATGCCCAAGGGGCGTGTTCGCGTGAAGAGCCGCAACCAAAGTTTTTACGCGTCAACAGGATTTGTGCGCCTTGATAGCGTGGCTGGTTCAGGGAAAAATCCGGATTCAACGGGCGTTTGCTGTTGTCCATGCCTGGTTCGCCGTGGTCGAGGTAGCGCCATTCATCAAAGGCATTGGGGCCGAAGCCGCTGCGTTTGATGGATTTCAAAAATTGTTTGGGGATGATGGCATCGGTATCGACGTTGCTGCGGTCGAGCGGAGCAACGATGGCGGTAATTTTGGTAAAGGCTTTCATGTCAGATTCTTATAGTAATAATGGGAAATTTTATGGCTATTCGGGTTAGCGTGTGCTGTGCAAACCGATTCGGTTGCCTTCTGTGTCTTCGATAAATGCTGCAAAGCCGTTGGCAATGCGGAATTTCTCTTGTAACAGTTTGCCGCCTGCAGCAACGGCTTTTTCTGCTGTTTCGGCACAATCCGGGCAATTGAAGAAAATGGTTGTACCACCGTGGCCGGGCTGGGCGTTGCTGTCATGCCAAATCATGCCGGCCGTACCGTGTTGGGTGTAATCGGCTGGGAAAATGATGAAACGGAATCCGTTGCCGCCAACGTCTTGCAGGGGCTTGCCGAATACGGATTCGTAAAAGGCTTTGGCGCGATCCAAATCATGAGCGTGAATACCAAACCAGCTTGACGGATTACTCATTGTTTCTTCCTTTGCTTGGAATCGTGAAAATGTCTGAAAAATTAATAATGTATCAGGCCGTCTAAAACGGAGTCAGGAGCTTCAGACGGCCTGATTTACCGAATTATTCGGTAGCGGCTTCGATTTTTTCTCCAACATGGCTCATACCGCGACCTACGGCATTACCGCCTTTTTTAACGGCTTCTCCGGTTTTATCGGCTACGCGCTCGGCAGTCTCTTTGGTTTTGTCCCAATTGCGGTTGGTATCGTCTTTTGCGCCGGACCAAGTGCTGGAACAAGCTGACAGGATAAGGGCTGCGGCAGCCAATGCAAACAGTTTTTTCATACTAGATTCCTTTCAAGTTATCAATGATTAAGAAGGTTTTCGGACGTTTTTCGCAATATAATAAGAAAACTTGCTTGAGCAAGGTATTGTTTCAGACGGCCTGATGAATAAAGGCCGTCTGAAAATACTTTAAGCCATAGTGCGGATGTCGGTAAAGTGGCCGGTAACCGCGGCTGCGGCTGCCATGGCAGGGCTGACGAGGTGGGTGCGTCCGCCGTTGCCTTGACGGCCTTCAAAGTTACGGTTGGAAGTGGAGGCGCAACGTTGTCCCGGGGTCAAGCGGTCGGCATTCATGGCGAGGCACATTGAGCAGCCCGGCTCGCGCCATTCAAAACCGGCTTCGATAAATACTTCGTGCAAGCCTTCTTTTTCTGCCTGCTCTTTAACCAAACCGGAGCCAGGGACAATCAATACGCGTTGTACATTGTCCGCTTTTTTGCGGCCTTTGGCGATAGCGGCAGCTTCGCGTAAGTCTTCAATACGGCTGTTGGTGCAAGAACCGATAAAGACGATATCGACAGGGATTTCGTTTAATGGCGTACCGGCTTCCAAGCCCATGTATTCAAGGGCGCGTTCCATGCCGCTGCGTTTGACCGGATCGGCTTCTTCGGCAGGATTAGGCACTTTGCCGCTGATGTCTAAAACCATTTCAGGCGAGGTGCCCCAAGTTACTTGAGGCTCGATGTCTTCGGCTTTGAAGTGGTATTCTTTATCAAATACGGCACCTTCGTCAGACACCAGCGTACGCCAGTACTCGACGGCTTTGTCCCACGCTTCGCCTTTAGGTGCGAAAGGTTTGCCTTTTACATAGTCGATGGTGGTTTGGTCGACGGCAACCATGCCTGAGCGCGCACCGGCTTCGATCGCCATATTGCACAAGGTCATGCGGCCTTCCATAGAAAGGCTGCGGATGGCTTCGCCGCCAAACTCGATGGCGTAGCCCGTACCGCCTGCCGTACCGATTTGGCCGATGATGTAAAGTGCCACGTCTTTGGCAGTAACACCGGGTTTCAGACGGCCTTCAACGGAAATCAGCATAGATTTGGATTTTTTTGCGGTAATGCACTGGGTCGCCATGGTGTGTTCGACTTCGGAAGTGCCGATACCGTGCGCCAATGCGCCGAATGCGCCGTGGGTAGAAGTGTGCGAGTCGCCACAAACGACGGTCATGCCGGGCAGGGTAGCGCCTTGCTCCGGGCCCATAACGTGCACGATGCCTTGGCCTTTATCCATAAACGGGAAGTAGGCGAGTGCGCCAAACTCTTTAATGTTTTTGTCCAAAGTATCGACTTGCAGTTTGGAAATCGGATCTTGGATACCTTTGTCCCAGTCGCCGGTCGGGGTGTTGTGGTCGGCTGTGGAGACCACGCTGTCGATACGCCAGAGTTTGCGGCCGGCCATTTTCAAGCCTTCAAATGCTTGCGGGCTGGTTACTTCGTGAACCAGGTGGCGGTCGATGTAAAGCAGGACAGTGCCGTCTTCTTCTTCGCGGACAACGTGGCTGTTCCAAAGTTTATCGTAAAGGGTTTGTGCGCTCATGATGAGTATTCTTTGCTATTGGTAGGTATGAATGATGGTTTGCGTTTATGGGCGGATTTTAGGCTTTTTATAGGGGCTGCGCAATAGAAATTTGTCCAATTTTTAAAATTTGTCGCAAAGTTTCAAAAACGCTTATCAAAAATTGGACAAATTGTAGAATTGTTAACAAAAAGATGCATCTTATCTGAAAGAATGCTTGTCGAAATGCACTAAAAAGTTCTATCATTCTCACTCAACATCCACACTTACCAAGAGGTATAGAGAATGAAATTACCGGTAATGGCTCCTGAGCATCTGACTCAATTACGGGAATTTGAGAAAAAAGTCCTTGCCAATCATGCCAAAATCGAAGCATGGTTCCGTTCGCATTGGAACGAACACCGTCCGCCGTTTTATGGCTCGGTTGACATCCGTAATGCCGGTTACAAAATTTCATCTATCGATATGAACCTGTTTCCGGGCGGCTTCAATAATTTGAATCCCAACTTTATCCCGCTGGCGGCGGTTGCCGCGCAAGATGCGGTACAGCGCGCCTGTGAAACGGCAAAATCCGTATTGATTATTCCTGAAAACCACACGCGCAACACATTCTATCTGCAAAACGTTTACGCCCTCAGCGAGATTTTGCGTTCGGCAGGATACGAAGTGCGCTTGGGCAGCTTGAATCCTGAAGTGACTGAGCCAACCGAGTTTGAAACCGCATTAGGCAACAAAATTTTGCTTGAACCTTTATTGCGTACCCGTGAGCGTGTACATCTTGCCGACGGTTTCTCGCCTTGCGTTGTTTTGTTGAACAATGACTTGTCTGCGGGTGTTCCTGAAATCCTTAAAGGTATCAACCAAACCGTTTTGCCTCCATTGCACGGCGGCTGGACGACTCGCCGTAAAACCGAACATTTCGGCGCGTACAACCAAGTTGCTGCCGACTTTGCCAAGTTGATTGATATCGACGAATGGCAAATCAATCCTTATTTTGAAAAAATCAGCGGTTTGGATTTCCAAGAGCGTGAAGGCGAGGATGCGTTGGCAGACGCGGTAGAACGCGTATTGGCGAAAATTCAAGCCAAATACGATGAATTGGGCATTACCGACCAGCCTTTCGTTATTGTGAAAGCCGATGCAGGTACTTATGGCATGGGCGTGATGAGCGTTAAATCTGCGGATGAAGTGCGCGGCTTGAACCGTAAAAACCGCAACAAAATGGCGAAAGTCAAAGAGGGTTTAGAAGTTAGCGAAGTCATTGTCCAAGAAGGTATTTATACCTACGAAACCATGAACGGCGCCGTGTGTGAACCTGTCGTTTATATGATGGACCGTTTCGTTATCGGCGGTTTCTTCCGTGTACACGAAGGCCGTGGTGCAGACGAAAACCTCAACGCCGGCGGCATGGTATTCGTCCCGCTGTCCAACAGCATCCCCACCGGCAGCGGCGACAATTCCCAAGAAGCGCCCGAAGCCTGCAAGCGCGTATTTGAACAATGGGACTCGCTCGGCATGCCACGTTCTGAAAAAGACTGCGACGTCGACAATGAACACAACCGCCTCTACGTTTACGGCGTAATGGCGCGCCTGTCCTTGCTTGCTGCCGCATTGGAATTGGAGAAAACCGCGCCTCAAGCCTAATAAAGCATAAAGCGTTGATCGATATTGTCAGGCCGTCTGAAAATTTGTTTTCAGACGGCCTTTTCTGTCTGTACAATTCATTCTAACTAAAAAACATGATTTATTTTTATGAGCAAACCAGCCAATCCAGTTGAGACAACCGACAATCTGCAAGACCAAACCATGCAGCGCAGCAATACCGACAATGCGCCGCGTTCTGCTATCCATCAAACCTTGTATTCCGCCGATACCTTTGTTCAGCATGATTATCTTGCCGGAAAAAATTTGCCCGATATTGCCCATCCGCAAGAAGGTCAAATCAACTGGCTGCATTTTGTCGGTATTAATGATGTCGTCTTGCTCAAACACGCGCTTGAACCTTATGGTATTCATGAGCTAGTTATTGAAGATATTCTCAGCCGCAAGCAGCGTCCGAAAATCGAAGACTACGGCAACTATGTATTTACTGCCGCACAGGTATACCACTATACCTCTACGGGCAAACTCCATTCTGACCAAGTGTATGTGATTATCGGCAAAGATTTTGTGTTGTCTTTCCAACAAAAACCGTTGGGCTTGTTCAGCCATCTCCGTCGGCAGATGCACGAAAATCCGCACAATATTTTGAACAAAAATACGGCGTTTCTTGCTTATTGCCTGCTTGACCGTATTGTGGACGACTATTTCATTGTTTTGGAGTCATACAACAACCGCGTCGAAGTCATAGACAAGTCCCTGTTTAAAAATGAAAACAGCGATATTCTCAGTAAGATTCACCGCCTCAAGCGAGATGCCGTCCGTCTGCGACGCACGCTTTTACCATTGCGCGATGTGTTCTATCAACTGGCCGTGCGCGGCGATTTTGCCATTTTCAAAGGCGAGTCGACCGTCTATCTGCGCGACGTGTACGACCACAATATGCAACTTATCGAATCGCTTGATGCCTCGCGTGATATGGTGTTGAGCATGATGGACATTTACCTTTCCTTCCAATCCAACCGCATGAACCAGCAAATGCGCGTGTTGACGGTTATCACCATCATCTTTATGCCGCTGACCGTCATCACCGGCATCTACGGCATGAACTTCGACAATATGCCCGAGCTGCATTGGCATTACGGCTACTTCATGGTTTTGGGTATGATGCTGTGCATTATTATCGGACTGCTGATTTTCTTCTCACGTAGAAAATGGCTGTAAACAGGAAGGCAATGGGTTGAAATTCAACGATTAAAAACGGTAGAATGATTTTGCACACGTGCAGTCTGAAGTTTTCAGACAATTTTAAAATAAATATCAAAAGGAGAATAAACGATGAAACCGGAACGCCAACTACCTTCCCATGAACTGATTATGTCCGAACTGATGATGCCTTATACGGCAAACTTCAGCGGAAATGTTCACGGCGGCGATCTTCTGCGCCTGCTCGACCAAGTAGCATATTCCTGCGCCTGCCGTTACAGCGGTACCTATTGCGTTACTCTGTCTGTTGATAAAGTATTGTTTAAAGAGCCTATTCATGTCGGTGAGTTGGTAACCTTTTACGCCAGTATCAACTATACCGGCCGTACTTCTATGGAAGTCGGTATCCGTGTGGAGGCGCAAAACATCCACACAGGCGAAGTGCGTCATACCAACAGCTGCTACTTCACCATGGTTGCCGTTGAAGACGGTAAGCCGGTTCCTGTACCACCTTTGGAAATCAATACACAGCGCCAACGCTGCCGTTATGAAAGGGCTAAAAAGCGTAAAGAGTTGAGTTTGCAGGCTGCGAACGAAGATTCTGGCTGCAACTAAATTAAATTTATTAAATAACGAAGGCCGTCTGAAATCCTGTTTCAGACGGCCTTCACGCAAAAGCCATAAACCGCTTGTTTTGTGGTAGAATCAACAAGATTTTTGCCATACGAAATTACAGATAATCATGACCGACGCAACCATCCGCAACGACCATAAATTTGCACTTGAAACCCTGCCTGTCAGCCTTGAAGACGAAATGCGCAAGAGCTACCTCGATTACGCCATGAGCGTGATTGTGGGACGAGCCCTGCCGGATGTCCGCGACGGTCTCAAGCCGGTACACCGCCGCGTGTTGTACGCGATGCACGAGTTGAAAAACAACTGGAATTCCGCCTATAAAAAATCGGCGCGTATCGTCGGCGACGTTATCGGTAAATATCACCCCCACGGTGATATAGCCGTTTACGACACCATCGTCCGCATGGCGCAAGACTTCTCCATGCGTTATGTACTGATTGACGGTCAGGGCAACTTCGGTTCTGTCGACGGATTGGCCGCAGCAGCCATGCGTTATACCGAAATCCGCATGGAAAAAATTTCCCATGAAATGCTGGCGGATATCGAAGAAGAAACCGTCAATTTCGGTCCCAACTATGACGGCAGCGAACATGAGCCGCTGGTATTGCCGACCCGTTTCCCGGCGTTGTTAGTCAATGGTTCGTCCGGTATTGCCGTCGGTATGGCAACCAATATCCCGCCGCACAATTTGGGCGATACCATCAATGCTTGCCTGCGTTTGTTGGATGAGCCTGAAACTGAAATCGACGAGCTGATCAACATTATCCAAGCACCCGATTTCCCAACCGGCGCAACTATTTATGGCTTGAGCGGCGTGCGCGAAGGCTATAAAACCGGCCGCGGCCGTGTAGTGATGCGCGGTAAAACCCATATTGAGCCTATCGGTAAAAACGGCGAGCGCGAAGCCATCGTTATCGATGAAATCCCATATCAAGTAAACAAAGCCAAGCTGGTTGAGAAAATCGGCGAGTTGGTACGCGAAAAAACGTTGGAAGGCGTATCCGACCTGCGCGACGAGTCCGATAAATCCGGTATGCGTGTCGTGATCGAATTGAAACGCAATGAAAATGCCGAAGTCGTTTTGAACCAACTCTACAAACTGACCCAGCTGCAAGACAGCTTCGGTATCAACATGGTGGCCTTGGTTGACGGCCAGCCGCGCTTGCTGAACCTGAAACAAATCCTGTCCGAATTCCTGCGCCACCGTCGCGAAGTCGTTACCCGTCGTACTTTATTCCGCCTGAAAAAAGCGCGTCATGAAGGCCATATTGCCGAAGGTAAAGCAGTTGCCTTGTCTAATATCGACGAAATTATCCGCCTGATTAAGGAATCTGCCAATGCGCCGGAAGCCAAAGAAAAACTGCTGTCCCGCCCATGGCGCAGCAGCTTGGTTGAAGACATGCTCAGCCGTACGGATTTAGACCTGCACATGATGCGCCCTGAAGGCTTGCCAGAGAATTTGGGCCTGCATAGCCAAGGCTATTACCTGAGCGAATTGCAAGCCGATGCCATTTTGCGCATGAGCTTGCGTAACCTGACCGGTCTCGATCAGGAAGAAATTGTCGGCGAATATAAAAACCTGATGAGCAAAATCATTGATTTCGTGGATATTCTTTCCAAACCTGAGCGCGTTACCCAAATCATCCGCGAAGAATTGGCAGACATCAAAGCCAACTTTGGCGATGAGCGTCGCAGCGAAATCAATCCGTTTGGCGGCGATATCGCCGATGAAGACCTGATTCCGCAACGTGAAATGGTCGTTACCCTGACTCATGGCGGCTACATCAAAACCCAGCCGACTACCGATTATCAGGCGCAGCGTCGCGGCGGCCGCGGCAAACAGGCAGCGGCAACCAAAGACGAAGACTTTATCGAAACCCTGTTTGTTGCCAATACGCATGATTATTTGATGTGCTTTACCAATTTGGGCAAGTGCCATTGGATTAAAGTGTACAAACTGCCGGAAGGCGGCCGCAACAGCCGTGGTCGTCCGATTAACAACGTTATCCAATTGGAAGAGGGCGAAAAAGTCAGCGCGATTTTGGCCGTCCGCGAGTTCCCGGAAGACCAATACGTTTTCTTCGCCACTGCACAAGGCATGGTGAAAAAAGTCCAGTTGTCTGCGTTTAAAAACGTCCGCAGCCAAGGCATTAAAGCCATCGCGCTTAAAGAAGGCGATTACTTGGTCGGCGCAGCGCAAACCGGCGGTGCGGATGACATTATGTTGTTCTCCAACTTGGGCAAAGCCATCCGCTTTAACGAATATTGGGAAAAATCCGGTAACGATGAAGCAGAAGATGCAGATATCGAAACCGAAAACGAAGATTCAGACGGCCTGGATGATGAAAATGCCGAAAATGCATTGCCAAGCGGCAAACATGGTGTCCGTCCGTCCGGTCGCGGCAGCGGCGGTTTGCGCGGTATGCGCCTGCCGGCCGATGGCAAGATTGTCAGCCTGATTACCTTCGCCCCTGAAGCCGAGCAAAGCGATTTGCAAGTATTGACCGCTACCGCCAACGGCTATGGCAAACGCACCCCGATTGCCGATTACAGCCGTAAAAACAAAGGCGGCCAAGGCAATATCGCCATCAATACCGGCGAGCGCAACGGCGATTTGGTTGCCGCAACTTTGGTCCGCGAAACCGACGACCTGATGCTGATTACCAGCGGCGGCGTCCTGATTCGTACCAAAGTTGAGCAAATCCGCGAGACCGGCCGTGCTGCCGCAGGTGTCCGCCTGATTAATCTGGATGAAGGCGAAACTTTGGTCAGCTTGGAACGCGTGGCCGAAGAGGCTGAAGATGAAGCCGCTTTGGAAAGCGATGCAGCTGAAAACCAAGTGGTAGAAGCTGAAAATACTCCGTCTCAAGAATCCTAAACGTCAATGAAAAAGGCCGTCTGAAAAATTTTCAGACGGCCTGCTTATTCCAAAAGAAAATCCCGTGAGCGCAACCGAACCGTTCGATTTACCTCTTTTTCTGAAAAATCTGCCTAATCTGCCGGGCGTGTACCGCTTTTTTGACGAAGACAATAATGTTTTGTATGTCGGCAAAGCGGTCAATCTCAAGCGGCGCGTTTCCAGCTATTTCCAAAAAAATGACCATTCGCCGCGCATCGCATTGATGGTAAAACAGGTTCACCATATCGAAACCACCATCACGCGTTCCGAAGCCGAAGCGCTGATTCTCGAAAACAACTTCATCAAAGCCTTGTCACCGAAATACAATATTCTTTTCCGCGATGACAAAAGTTATCCTTATTTGATGCTCAGCGGCCATCAATATCCGCAAATGGCGTATTACCGCGGCACGCTGAAGAAGCCAAATCAATATTTCGGCCCGTATCCCAACAGCAATGCCGTGCGCGACAGCATTCAAGTATTGCAAAAAGTCTTTATGCTGCGTACCTGCGAAGACAGTGTATTCGAGCATCGCGACCGTCCTTGCCTGCTTTACCAAATCAAACGCTGCACAGCGCCTTGTGTCGGTCACATCAGCGAAGAAGATTATCGCGACAGCGTGCGTGAAGCAGCAACTTTCCTCAATGGCAAAACCGACGAACTGACGCGCACCTTGCAACACAAAATGCAAACCGCCGCCGCCAATCTGCAATTTGAAGAAGCCGCCCGTTACCGCGATCAAATTCAAGCACTCGGCATTATGCAGAGTAATCAGTTTATCGACAGCAAAAATCCGAACAATCCCAACGATATCGATTTGCTTGCGCTGGCGGTTTCAGACGGCTTGGTTTGCGTACACTGGGTCAGCATCCGCGGCGGACGGCATGTCGGCGATAAAAGCTTTTTCCCCGACACCAAAAACGATCCCGAGCCAAACGGACAAGATTATGCCGAAGCCTTCGTTGCCCAACATTATTTGGGCAAAAGCAAACCCGACATCATCATCAGCAACTTTCCCGTTCCCGATGCGCTGAAAGAGGCCTTGGAAGGCGAACACGGCAAGCAGATGCAATTTGTCACCAAAACCATAGGCGAACGCAAAGTCTGGTTGAAAATGGCGGAACAAAATGCACAAATGGCGATTGCCCAACGCCGCCTGCAACAAAGCAGCCAGCAACACCGTATTGATGAATTGGCCAAAATCCTCGGCATGGATTCAGACGGCCTCAACCGCCTTGAATGTTTCGATATCAGCCACACGCAAGGCGAGGCCACTATTGCGTCCTGCGTTGTGTACGATGAGCAAAACATCCAGCCTTCGCAATACCGCCGCTACAACATCACAACCGCCAAGCCCGGCGACGACTACGCCGCCATGCGCGAAGTGTTGACGCGCCGTTACGGCAAAATGCAGGAAGCCGAAGCCAACAGCGAAAGCGTCAAATGGCCGGATGTTGTGTTGATTGACGGCGGCAAAGGGCAAATCGGCGTAGCCGTATCGGTATGGGAAGAACTCGGGCTGCACATTCCTTTAGTCGGTATCGCCAAAGGCCCCGAGCGCAAAGCCGGTATGGAAGAACTCATACTGCCTTTTACCGGCGAAGTCTTCCGCCTGCCGCCCAATAGCCCGGCCTTGCATTTATTGCAAACCGTACGTGACGAATCACACCGCTTTGCGATTACAGGCCACCGCAAAAAACGCGACAAAGCACGCGTTACTTCCTCACTCAGCGAAATCCCCGGTATCGGCAGCAAACGCCGCCAAGCATTGCTCACTCGATTCGGCGGTCTGCGCGGCGTGATTGCAGCCAGCCGCGAGGACTTGGAAAAAGTTGAAGGCATCAGCAAAGCATTGGCGGAAACCATTTACGAGCATCTGCACTGAGCGATGAGATAAAAAGGATATCTAAAAAATTTTTAGACGACCTTTTACCTTATTGTATTAACCATTCCCTCAACGTTAAAGATTCTGGTTATTTCAGATAATACGTTGCTTTAATTTTTGAAAAGGATATAATCCCATTTGCATTCTATCTGCTATTGTAATGAATGCAGTCAAACTATCTATTTAATTGTAGGAGAACGTTTATGAAAAAATATTTGGTATTGTTGTTTGCAACACTAATGGTACCATCGCTTTCATTTGCTGACGGAAGTGATGCTGCTAAAATCAATTTAGTTAAAAAACTTTATAAGACTGATAAGCATGGCTATGAAAATGGGGAACCCTATTCTAAATATGCTTCGCCAGAGTTTAAAAATATCATAAAACAGGCTTACCGCATTATTGATGGTATCGAAAGAAGAACTGGCGATACTTGCGATATGGCAGAGCACTACGATCAAGGTTTTGGTAATGGAGATAGTAAAATCAGTAAGCTGAAAATTACCCCTTTATCTGGTAATCTTGTTCAAGTTACCTTTTCTGATGGCTCACTGAAAAACAACTTAAAATACGACATTAGTTGTGCCAGCAATCATTGTGTCATCAATGACATCATTAATGATGGAAGAAGTATTCGGAAGCAATACCAAAAAATTATTTCTAGTAAAAGTTGTGATTAAGTTATTTTAGTTAAGGTTGTCTGAAAATATTTTCAGACAACCTTTTAAAATCTTATTCTATATAGTATTGTGATTTTCATCTCTTAAGAAAATATCAGATTTAAACTAAAATAAATATGAAATTTAAAATATTTAATAAAAAACTTTATAAGGGTATTATTATGAAAAAACTATTTTTTATATTTTTTATATTAACGGCAACACAACTTGCTCAAGCAGAACAGAATAATTGCAACTCGCTTAATAAAATAGCAGAAGCTAAGGGGGCAATTTATGCTCCAGTTCTTGGTAAAACTGTTATCAAACCAGGTAGGCTATATTTTCATTCTGCCCCACATTCTTCTTGTAAATTAAAAGAAACCTTTATTATTAAAGGGGATAATGTTGTTGTTTATCAACATTATAAAAATTACGACTATGCAATGTTTATTAATAACAGAACTGGTATTACTACACAGGGCTGGATTTTGGAGAATGCTCTAAAAACTACCGGTACGATGGGAGGGCGTTTATAATTCAACACAAACTAAAAATTTTTGACAAACTATTTTTCCTCAAGCTAATACTGCTTAAAGTATTAAATAAGATAAAGGAACAATATGAAACCTGTCATCATCAAAAATATCGAGATCGGCAAAGGCCTGCCTAAAATTGCCGTGCCGCTGGTGGCCGCCAATACGCAGGAATTGGAGCAGGCTTTGCGCGTATTGAAAGAGACGGCTTTTGACATTATTGAATTTCGTGCGGATTTTTTTCAAGAAGCGCTTGATGCCGATTTTATTGCCGGGCAATTAGGCATTGTCCGACGGGCTTTTCCTGACAAGCCTTTACTGTTTACGTTTAGAAGGGCGCAAGAGGGCGGCAACACGCCTTGTTCGGACGACTATTATTTTGAATTATTGGAAAGAATCATCTGTTCCAAACAAGCCGATATTATCGACATCGAGCTTTTTGCCGGGGAAAGCGGCGTAAAACAAACTATCGCATTGGCGCATGAGTATCAAACTGCCGCCTTACTTTGTAATCACGATTTCCAAGCCACGCCGTCTTTGGCAGAGATTACAGGCTGTCTGAAAACAATGGCCGAGTGGGGCGCGGATATCTGCAAAATTGCCGTTATGCCGCAATCGCCGCAAGATGTATTGACCTTATTACAGGCAACATATGATGTTTCACAAAGTATAAACTGCCCGATTATTACTATGTCTATGAATAAAATCGGTGCAATCAGTCGTCTGGCCGGCTCGGTTTTCGGCTCGGCCGTAACCTTTGGTGCAGCAGGAAAAACGTCGGCCCCCGGTCAAATTGATGCCAATGAATTGAGGAAAATCTTGACCATTTTAGGATAATTTAGTTATTAACATTCAAGTCCATTTGAAAAATATTTTTCTGATGGACTGATTTTTTATCATTTTTTTCTTTCAATTCTAAATAAAATAGGTAACAATAGGCTTCCTATTTTAATAACTAGAGGAGAAATAAAATGACTACTACTAAAGAAAACCTGGCGAACCCAGGTCCAGTAGGCCTGTGTGGCTTTGCATTGACAACTTGGTTGCTCAGTCTGATTAACGGCGGCTTTTTTACTGCTCAAGAGGGTGTCGGCTTAGTTTTGGGCATGGCTCTCGCCTTTGGTGGTATCGCCCAAGTTATTGCCGGTATGTTTGAGTTCAAGAAAGGCAATACGTTTGGCTTTACCGCTTTTATCAGCTATGGTGCATTCTGGTGGACATGGGCTTTGTTTACCATCTTTTTTAAAGGTGAAACAGCTCCGGCATTTATCGGCTGGTATCTCTGCGCATGGGGTATGTTTTCGCTGATGATGTTTGTGGCCACCTTGACCAAACCTAAAGTATTGAGCGGTATTTTCTTTTGCTTGACGTTGACGTTCTTTGCTTTGGGTATTGGCGATGGCATGGAAAATCATAGCATCGTCCATATCGGCGGTTGCTTAGGCTTGGTAACTGCACTTGGTGCGTTCTACTTGGCAGCGGCAGAAGTCATCAACGAATCTTTCGGCAAGACGGTTTTGCCGGTTGGCGAACGTAAGTAAGCTTGACCATACAAAATGCCGTCTGAACGGTGGAAATGAAATCAAAGATTTCGGCCACAATGTTCAGACGGCATTTTTTATTTATCTTCAAATAAATCGACATCAAATAAGTCCGGCTCTTTGATGCGCTCCCGACAATCGAGCTTGATGTCTTCAGTAACCCGACAGCAACACGGCAAAATTTCTCCGGGCGCGACAAAAGCGAGCGGAAAATTATCATAAGAGACTTTTCCATCCAAGATTTTGACCCGGCATGAACCGCAATAACCGCTGCGACATTGGTATTCAACCTCGTGACCGGTGCGCTCCAAGCCCTCCAATAAGGTTTCGCCTTGTTGGAGTTGGAAGGTTTTGTCGTGTGTGCTGATGAGTGCCATATGATTTGTTTGGATTGGAAAGGCCGTCTGAAACGGTGTAAAGACGAAATCAAAGATTTCTGCCACACCGTTCAGACGGCCTTGATCATAAAACCGAATGTTCGATTACAGCTCGAAATCGCCCAAATCGTCGGCATTGACTTCCGAATCAATCTGACCAATCAGGTAAGAGGAAATTTCTACTTCCTGCGGCGCAACCTGTACATTGTCAGAAGACAGCCATGCGTTAATCCAAGGAATCGGATTTTGAGTCGCACCTTCAAATCCAGCAGGAAGGCCAACCGCCTGCATGCGCAGATTGGTAATATATTCAACGTATTGAGCCAAAATTTCTTTATTCAGGCCAATCATGGAACCGTCTTTAAACAGATATGCCGCCCATTCTTTTTCCTGCTCGGCTGCTTTTTTGAAGAGATTGAAACACTCGTCCTGTAATTCATTTGCAATTTCAGCCATTTCAGGATCATCGGCACCGGCACGCATCAGGTTCAGCATATGCTGGGTGCTGGTTAAATGCAGTGCTTCATCGCGGGCAATCAGCTTGATGATTTTGGCGTTGCCTTCCATCAATTCGCGCTCGGCAAAGGCGAACGAGCAGGCAAATGAAACGTAGAAGCGGATGGCTTCCAATACATTAACGCACATCAGGCAGAGATAGAGTTTTTTCTTCAGCTCACGTAAAGACACGGTAACAAGCTTGCCGCCGACATTGTGTGAACCTTCGCCCAACAGATTGTAATATTGGGTGTATTCAATCAAATCATCGTAATAGCAGGCAATGTCTTCAGCACGGGCGATGATGTATTTGTTTTGCACAATATCATCGAACACGACTGACGGATCATTTACGATATTGCGGATGATATGAGTGTAGCTGCGCGAGTGGATGGTTTCGCTGAAGCTCCACGTTTCAATCCAAGTTTCCAGCTCGGGAATAGACACCAAAGGCAAGAACGCGACATTCGGGCTGCGGCCTTGGATCGAATCGAGCAGGGTTTGGTATTTCAGATTGCTGATGAAAATATGTTTTTCATGTTCGGGCAGATTGGCGTAGTCAATACGGTCGCGCGACACGTCGATTTCTTCCGGACGCCAGAAGAAAGACAATTGTTTTTCGATCAGTTTTTCAAATACTTCGTATTTCTGCTGGTCATAACGGGCGACATTTACCGGTTGACCAAAAAACATCGGCTCTTTCAGCGCGTCGTTTTTGGTTTTGGAAAAGGTGCTGTATGACATGGTTAGGTGTTCGCAGGACATAATGTCTCTCTTTTTAAAAATTAGTCGACTTTTCTATTAATTGTTAATTCACCATATGAAACATGTTGAATTTTATCAATAAAGTGCCATCCTAAAATAGCGAAGACTAAAAGAACACTAATAAATACATAAAATTTATATTCAGCTAAGAATGACCAAATGGCATCCATATTTTTCCTTTTCTGGAAAATAACAACTTAGCTTCATATAGTAGTAGGTTTTAATTTAAGAAAATCCTTAAAGCCTTCTACTATCTAGAAGCCTTGGATATATTTCAAAAATCAGCCTATTTTAAATCTTACAAGCCCCGCCCGAACAGCCGTCATCTTGAATATCGGTCTGCGTATCGTCTGCGCCATCACGGGTGTTGTGGTAGTACAGGGTTTTGACGCCGTATTTATAGGCGGTCAGCAGGTCTTTGAGCATTTGTTTCATGGAAACTTTGCTGCCTTCAAATTTGTTCGGGTCGTAGGCGGTATTGGCGGAAATCGATTGATCGACAAATTTTTGCATTACACCGACGAGTTTCAGGTAGCCTTCGTTACCCGGAAGCTGCCACAGGGTTTCGTAGGCATCTTTCAGGGTTTCAAATTCCGGTACGACTTGTTTCAAAATACCGTCTTTTGATGCTTTAACGCTGACCAGGCCACGTGGAGGCTCGATGCCGTTGGTGGCGTTGGCAATTTGCGAGCTGGTTTCAGACGGCATGAGTGCGGTCAGGGTAGAGTTGCGCAGGCCGTATTTGACGATGCCAGCGCGCAGGCTTTCCCAGTCGTAATGCAAAGGCTCGCTGCACACGGCGTCCAAGTCTTTTTTGTAGGTGTCGATAGGCAGTTTGCCTTGCGAATAAACGGTTTGGTTGAAGAGCGGGCATGCGCCGTATTCTTTGGCAAGGTTTACCGATGCTTTGAGCAGGTAATACTGCATGGCTTCAAAGGTACGGTGGGTCAGGCCGAGCGCGGAATCGTCGCTGTAACGTACGCCGTTTTTCGCCAGATAGTAGGCGTAGTTGATGACGCCGATACCAAGCGTGCGGCGGTTCATGGTTGCGGTGCGTGCTGCTGCAACCGGATAGTCTTGATAATCCAACAGGGCATCAAGTGCGCGTACGGTCAAATCGGCAAGCTCTTCCAGTTCGTCCAAGTTGTTCAATGCGCCCAAGTTGAAGGCAGACAAGGTACACAAGGCAATTTCGCCGTTCGGATCGTTGATGTTATCCAAAGGCTTGGTCGGCAGGGCGATTTCCATACACAAGTTGGACTGATGAACAGGCGCAACGTGTGGATCAAACGGGCTGTGCGTGTTGCAGTGGTCAACGTTTTGGATGTAGATTCGACCGGTACCGGCGCGCTCCTGCATCAGGGGAGAGAACAATTCTGTTGCCGGCAAAGTACGTTTGCGGATGTTTGGATCTTGCTCGTATTGAGTGTAGAGGCGCTCGAATTCGTCTTGATCGGCGAAGAAGGCATCATACAAACCCGGAACTTCATTCGGCGAGAACAGGGTAATATTGCCGCCTTTGATCAAGCGGGTGTACAGCAGACGGTTGATTTGCACGCCGTAGTCCAGTTGGCGGATACGGTTGTCTTCTACGCCGCGGTTGTTTTTCAATACCAACAGGCTTTCGGCTTCGATGTGCCACAATGGGTAGAACAAGGTTGCCGCGCCACCGCGTACGCCGCCTTGCGAGCAGGATTTAACCGCCGCTTGGAACATTTTGAAGAATGGGATACAACCGGTGTGTTGTGCTTCGCCGCCACGGATTTCACTACCCAAGCCACGGATACGGCCGGCGTTGATGCCGATGCCTGCTCGTTGGGAAACGTATTTCACAATCGCGCTGGTGGTGGCGTTGATGGAGTCAAGGCTGTCGTCGCATTCAATCAACACGCAGCTTGAGAATTGACGGGTAGGCGTACGCACGCCGCTCATGATAGGTGTAGGCAGCGATACTTTGAATGTGGAAACGGCATCGTAAAAGCGTTTGACGTAATCCAAACGGGTCTCTTTCGGATATTTGCTGAAGAGACACATGGCGACCAAAATATATAAGAACTGCGGCGTTTCATAAATTTGGCGGGTAACGCGGTTTTGAACCAGATATTTGCCTTCCAGCTGTTTTACGGCTGCATAAGAGAAGGTCATATCGCGGCTGTGGTCGATATAGGCATTCAGCTCGTCGAATTCTTCGCGGCTGTAATCTGCGATGATGTGGCGGTCGTATTTACCTGCTTCGGTCAGTTTTTTAACGTGATCGTAGAGGTGGGGCGGTTCGAATTCGCCATAAGCGATTTTACGCAGATGGAAAATGGCGAGGCGGGCGGCCAGATATTGATAATCAGGCGTATCTTGTGAGATCAGGTCGGCCGCGGCCTTGATGATGGTTTCATGGATGTCGTCGGTACGGATACCGTTGTAAAACTGAATATGTGATTTGAGCTCGACTTGCGATACGGAGACGTTTTGTAAGCCTTCCGCCGCCCAAGTAACAACACGGTGGATTTTGTCTAAATTGATATCTTCCAAGCGTCCGTCGCGTTTGGTTACTTTAATATTCGTTGCTGCATTCATTGTTCAGTCTTCCCATTAAAAAACACAAGATACGGTATGTGATTGCTTTGAACGGCACAATATAATGTATTTTTCTTTGTTTAACTAGACTTGACAATGCGCTTTTTTCGGGGTGTGGATTAGGGGATGGGAGGCTTAAACTAGATTTTATGTGGCTTTGTGGCGATTTGGCATTATTTTGCGTTTGCATCACATTTTGCCAGACATTGGCTAGAGGCTTATGAAATAAAGAAATTTATATTCAGGTTTCGTCTAAATGGAAGGAGTGTTAAATTTTGCAAAGCAAGTAGTATGATGTAGTAATTAACCACATTTTTGTCATGTAAAAAATGGGCGTTTTGCCGGTGCCCTGGCGAAACATATAATGGAAAAACTATTTAGGAGGCGAATCATGTTAATGTTGAAAAATTTAGGTTCCGCACTGACGGCGGTTGCCGTATTGAGCTTGGGTACTTATTCTGCCGAAGTTGCGGCCAAACCGCATGGCCATCATGTGAGCAAACACCAGCAGGCAAAGAAAAACAAATTGCATCCTGCTTGTAAGAGATACCTTGAGCGCCGTGCCGCTTGGTATCGCTACAAAGGCAATAAGGCCGAGTTGAGGGAAAACCGTAAAGCGGCAAAAGCGTTCCGCGGTTTGTCTTATGCCGAGCAAAAAATTCAATGCCAAGCTGCTTATCAGGCATTTGATGATTTTGATCACGGCAAATTCCGCCGCCGTTAATCGTCTGATTTAAACAAAGGCCGTCTGAATGTTTCAGACGGCCTTTGATATTTATTTCTCAACAATGATTTTGTTTTCGGCTTGAGGCTCGTATTGGGTGGATTCATCACCGTAATACAACACGCCCAGCTTGATGGGGATGCGGCCTTGCGATTTGCGGTGGGCATTGGAGTCACGCAGGGAGTAGGCGCAACCGCAATATTCTTGTTGGTAGAAATGCTCGCGCTTGCTGATTTCAATCATGCGTGCGCTGCCGCCGCCTTTGCGCCAGTTGAAATCCCAATAAACCAAGTCATCGTACGGCTCGGCAGCGCGATGGCCGCAGCCGTTAATTTGTTTCATGTCTTTCCAGCGTGAAATGCCCAGTGAGCTGGTGAAGACATGAAAGCCGTTTTCATGGGCGTATTGCGCCGCTTTTTCAAAACGCATGTCGAAACACATGGTGCAGCGGATACCGCGTTCGGGTTCGAATTCCATGCCTTTGGCTTTGGCGAACCATTCTTTACGGTCGTTTTCGTAGTCATCGTCTTTATCGACAAAAGGGATGCCAAATTTGTCCGCAAAGCGCATATTTTCTTCTTTGCGCAACATATATTCTTTGTGTGGATGGATATTGGGGTTGTAAAAATAAATGGTGTATTCGATGCCGCTGGCAAGCATGGCTTCCATCACTTCGCCGGAACATGGGGCGCAGCAGGAATGCAGCAGGACTTTTTTATGGCCGCCGGGCGGAACGAGAATAGGGCGGTCAATATCGGTAACGATAGGCGTGGTTTTTTCGGTCATGGTTGTATTCTGTTTTTGATATTTTTTCAGACGGCCTTTATCTCTGAGGCCGTCTGAAGGGGTTGAAATCTATTTGTCTATTTTAACAGAGCAATACTTTATGGAACAGTTTGTTACTGCTTTTTCTTTTCGTTCAATGGCTTGAACTCTTGTTCATCCAGAGGCGGGGCTGCGAAGATGGTGTCTGGATTGGGGTGTGCCGCAAATTCTGCCAGCAGGTTGCGATAGTCCAGCGACTGCTTCATCAGTTCGGCCGCGGCGGTGCGCAGGTTGTCCACATCTTCTGGTGGCAGATAAAAACTGGTCGAAATGTTCAATACTTTTTCCCTCAACTCGGAAGGAGGGAGGTCTTTGAGGTTGAGGCTGACGAAGGAGAAGCTGATGCCGTCGGTTTGTTTGTCTTTATTCCACTGATCGACGAAGGCACGGAAACGGCGCAGGGATTCTTGCGAGTTTTGGTCAATGGGGATATTGACGATGGAGGAGACGACGTCGCGGAAACCGGGAACGGCCGCAGTTTTGTCCAAATTGCTGCTGACTTGGTTTTGCGCATTGACGTTGATGACGACGATATGGCGGATGTTGTTTTGCAGGATTTTGTTTGTCAGGATTTTTTCCGGGTACATTTCCGTCATATCCAAAAGGCTACGCATACCCAGATTGTCGGTCAGGCCGCCGTCTATCAGGTGGATGTAGGGTCGGTTTTTCCCGTCTGCGTATTTTTGGAAGCGCTCGTAAAATTCTTTTATGGTGCGGCTTTGTTGTCTGCCTGTTTCGCTGTCGTCTGCATCTTCGATTTTGATCGGCGGCGTGTAGTTGCAGCGTCCGCCGTTGTTGTTTAGGGTGACGGTGCAAAGACCATGGGGACGGAACTGGATGCGGCGACGGCGCGGGCAAGTCGCAAGTCGCCCAAGTCGATACACATCGGGTCGAAATATTCCTGCGTGAAATTGAAACGCTCGCCTATGCCCATATCGGTGGCGGAAATGATGGCAAACGGGCCCTTGGCATTTTTTTCCAAATCGCGGAAAGTGGTTTTGCCGAAAAGGTAGTTTTCAAACTGCTCCTGCAACAGATCGCCGCGTCCGTATTCAGGCGAGGCCAGTCGGGGCAGGTTGGACATGGAAAACGCTTGTTTGACGACTTGGCGTTGGAAGTTTTGGTGTAGGAAACGTTTATAAAACAAGGGAATGGTTTCTTCGCCCTTGAGTGCAAAATAAGCTGCCAAAACCGAGCCGCCGGATACGCCGACCACTACATCGACATTCGACATCAAAGACTGTTTTTTGCCTCCGATAGTAATCTGCTGCTTATGAAGCTGCTCCAACACGCCATAACCCAAGGCCGCCGCGCGCGTACCACCGCCGGAGAACATCAACACAATAAGCGTATCGTCTTCATCGTTGTGCTGAAGCCGGCTGGTTTCAAAGCGGTAGCCGCGTTGCAGGTCGACCGTATCAATACTGGCAACAGGCTGATATTTCACCAGCGAACAGGCGGATAATAGGGCTGCGGAGAGCAGGGAAAGGGCAGATTTAAAAGGGAATTTCGGCATAAACACAGGAAAGTCGGTTGTTCATTCAAAACGGATTATAAAGGTTTTTAGACGGCCTTTATAGAAGGCGGACTTTTAGACGGCCTTTTTGCATCGATTTTCCGTTATAATCGACACAATCTTTATCTTTCCAAACCCTTATGGCGCAACCAAACCGCATCAACCACGAACCTATCTTTCTGCTTGCCTCCGCCCCGTGGCGCGAGAGCAGCTTGTGGGTGGAAGCTTTCAGCCGCCGTTATGGGCGGGTGGCTTTGTTGGCCAGAAGTGCGCGCAAACGGCAGAGCGAATTGCGCGGCGTGTTGGTGCCGTTTGTGCCGGTGAGCGCGTCTTGGTATGGTTCGCAAGAGTTGAAGACCCTGCATCGCGCCGAATGGATAGGCGGTTGGCCGCAGCCGCAGGGCAGGGCTTTGTTCAGTGGATTGTATGTGAACGAGTTGATGCTGAAATTGACCGTCCGCGAAGACCCGTTGCCCGAGCTTTATGATGTTTTGGCAAAGACCATGAAAACCATCTGTTGCGAGGCCAACCATATTGCCACTTTGCGCCGTTTTGAATGGTCGCTGCTGACACGCTTGGGCTTTGCCCCCGATTTGTTCCATGACGGCAACGGAAATGAAATCAACGGTGAAGAAACTTATTGGCTCACACCGGAAGAGGCTGTGGTTCCCCTGGCCGAGGCCGACCGTTTCCATGCGCTCAATAAGGGCGTTGCCGTATTGGGCGCGACGTTAATTGATTTGAGGGAAGGCAGTTTCGTTCATCAGGAAAGTCTGGGGCAGGCTTTGAAAGTGACGCGGCTTTTGATTGACAACCTTCTGCCCGAGGGCATCAAGTCTCGGCAGGTTTTGCAGCAGTTGCAGCAGTTTGGCTTGGGCAGTTGAATTTTTTTCAGACGGCCTGTGATATGAGCAGGCTCAGGCCGTCTGAAACTTTAATGAAAGGACATTATTATGTTGTTAGGCGTAAACATCGACCATATTGCCACCGTCCGCAATGCGCGCGGTACGATTTATCCCAGCCCTGTCGAAGCGGCGCTGATTGCGGAAACCCACGGCGCAGATTTGATTACCATGCACTTGCGTGAAGACCGCCGCCATATTAAAGATGCGGACGTGTTCGCCGTTAAAAACGCTATCCGCACGCGTTTGAATTTGGAAATGGCGCTGACGGAAGAAATGCTGGAAAACGCGCTCAACGTCATGCCGGAAGATGTGTGCCTTGTGCCTGAAAAACGTCAAGAAGTGACCACCGAAGGCGGTTTGGACGTATTGGCGCAACAGGATAAAGTGGCCGAATTCACCAAAATCCTGACCGATGCAGGCATTCGCGTGTCCTTGTTTATCGATGCCGACAACGCGCAAATCCAAGCCGCTTATGATGTTGGCGCGCCCGTTATCGAGTTGCATACCGGTGCGTATGCCGATGCACACGGCCACGCCGAGCAGATGAAACAATTCGAGCGCATTCAAAACGGTGCGCATTACGCCAGCGATTTGGGCTTGATCGTCAACGCAGGACACGGCCTGACCATTCACAACGTAACGCCAATTGCTCAAATTCTTGCCATCCGCGAGCTGAACATCGGTCATTCGCTGATTTCCCAAGCACTCTTCCTCGGCCTGCCTGAAGCGGTCCGCCAAATGAAGGAAGTCATGTTCAGAGCCAGAATGCTGCCTTAACGGCATCAGCCATACAGGCTAAAGCGGTTTGCTTTGGCCTGTATTCACACTTTCAGACGGCCTGACTATTTAAACAAGGAGCAGACCCATGATTTACGGAATTGGTACAGACATTGTTTCCCTCAAACGCATTATCCGCCTGAACAAAAAATTCGGACTGGCATTTGCGCAACGCATTCTCAGCCCGGAAGAGCTGTTGGAGTTTCCACAGGCAGGCAAGCCGGTTAACTATCTTGCCAAACGCTTTGCCGCCAAAGAAGCTTTTGCCAAAGCCGTCGGTACGGGCATACGCGGCGTGGTGTCTTTCCGCAATATCGGTGTTGGACATGACGCACTGGGCAAACCTGAATTGTTTTTTGCACCGGTTTTGAGCAAATGGCTGGAAGAGCAGGGCATCCACGGCTGTCATCTCAGTATGAGCGATGAAGAGGATACTGTCATGGCTTTTGTCATTGCGGAAAAATAAGGCCGGATTTAAGTATTCTGAAATAGAGCATCCTTTTCAGACGGCCTGAAGGATTAGATTTTTGTTAAAAGTCGGGCGTATGGGCCCGACATCGTTTTTTTACGCACAAATCGGCAGGTGTCGCCGCCTGCCGCATAGTAAGAATAATCTCATGATGACTGAAGACACACGTCCCTTGGTGCAAGTGGTTGCCGGGATTTTGCTCGACCAAAACGGCCGCTACCTGCTCAGTTCCCGCCCGGAGGGCAAGCCGTATGCCGGCTATTGGGAATTTGCCGGCGGCAAGGTGGAAGCTGGCGAAAGCGATTTTCAAGCTTTGCAACGCGAATTTGAAGAAGAACTCGGCATCCATATCCTTGCCGCTACGCCGTGGCTGACCAAAGTCCATTCCTACGAACACGCACATGTACGCCTGCATTTTTTATGGGTAGAAGCCGACCAATGGACAGGCGAAATCCAATCGAGGGAAGGGCAGAAATGGGCATGGCAAAAGGCAGGGGATTTTACCGTTGCGCCGATGTTGCCTGCCAATAGCGCATTGTTACGCTCACTATCTATTCCGCGCCAGCTTCAAGGCCGTCTGAAAAGCGGCTTGAGCGGTCAAAACAACATGGGCGAATATCATGTTGCGCCATATGGATTGGCTCATCAAACCGCATCGGCGGTATTACTGGAGTTTGCCGATTGGCAGCAAGACAAGCTGCAAGAAGCGTCCAGCGTGTGGCCAATCATTGAGAATGCCGAACAATGGCGGCAGGTGCAAAATGCGGATGCCGTTGTTTGGAAAGTGGCTGACGAAGCGGCCGCCGGGCAAGTTGCCGATATTTTGGCACAAGGCGTGGCGATGCCGTTGATTGTGGCAGCTCCGGAAAGTATGGTTTTCATTTATCGCGAACAGTGGCAGAGCATGGGTGCGCATGCCGTTTTGACCGATAATGACATTGAGGCCGTCTGAAATGAGTAAAAATCAAAAACTACTGATTACCGCTGTTTTACTGATTGTGTTTGCGGCGGCCAAACTGCTGCTCTTGGATTGGTGGCAGCAACAGCAATCAAAAACGAAAGTAGTCGAATGTAATTTAATACAAGGTTGCATCTTGCCTGACGGTTCAAAAGTGCGTGCGACATCCATCAATACGCACGAGCCGTTTGATATTGTGATAGAGAATGTTCCGCAAAATGCGGGCGCGGTCAGTATCAGTTTCAGCATGAAAAACATGGACATGGGCTTCAACCGCTATAATCTGGTGCAACAATCTCCGCAAAGCTGGCAGGCTTTGCAAATCCGCTTGCCGTTTTGTGTCGAGGGCCGCCATGATTACATTGCCGATATTACCGTCGGCAAACAGACTTTTCAGACGGCATTTAGCGCGAAGTAGCCATCCGATAGAGGCCGTCTGAACGGCCATAGGCTAAAAAAATCTAATTTTTTTGATAACGTATTTAAAAATTCCTTATAAATGAATCAATTATAAATTATTTTTTGATGGATTGTTTACAATCATTCTGACTATAAACCAAAAATACAAAACGGACAGAAGCCAGGCTACATCAGGGTTTGATGTGGCAGGGACTGTCCGTTTTTTATGTTTGTTGCTAAAGAATCATTTATTAGCAACTGAATTTTTTATAAATTTTTTGAAAAAAGTGTTTGACAAGACCTGTTTTATTTTTTAAATTTGTTTCCATAAATAAAAACTACATCGCACTACAAAGGAACATCATCATGAATCTGTATCAAACCACTCTCTCTTGTTATAGATTTTCTCCCCTCTCCGCCGATCCCGTCGTCGTCTGCTTATTGCCAGTCGCGGCGGTCTGAAGGCTCTCAACCCGAATCCAGTTTCCGCATTCCCACAAGCACTTCGGGTTTTAAAACTTCTTTCCCCTGTTGCATTCATATACTGATTAATAATATTTAAAAAACAAATACCTCCGCTTCAGCCTTATTGTATTCAATAGTTTTGATAACTATTTGTTTTTATTAATTTTAAATTTTTAGATGGTTGATAATGGAAATTTTATAGGCCGTCTGAAAACAGTTTTTGAAACGATTGTTTCTTTTTAAACGGTTCGTTTCTGGTTTAGAGAAAACCGAACCGGCCAATTGATACTGATAAAAGTCTATAAAGGAGAAATATGATGAGCCAACACTCTGCCGGAGCGCGTTTCCGTCAAGCCGTGAAAGAATCGAATCCTCTTGCCGTCGTCGGTTGCGTCAATGCTTATTTTGCGCGATTGGCCACCCAAAGCGGTTTCAAGGCGATTTATCTGTCCGGCGGCGGCGTGGCAGCCTGCTCTTGTGGTATCCCTGATTTGGGTATTACCACAATGGAAGATGTGCTGATTGATGCGCGGCGGATTACGGACAATGTGGATACGCCTTTGCTGGTGGACATCGATGTGGGTTGGGGCGGGGCATTCAATATCGCGCGTACGATTCGCAACTTTGAACGCGCTGGTGTTGCAGCGGTTCACATCGAAGATCAGGTAGCGCAAAAACGCTGCGGCCACCGTCCGAACAAAGCCATTGTCTCTAAAGATGAAATGGTCGACCGTATCAAAGCTGCCGTCGATGCGCGCGTTGATGAGAACTTCGTGATTATGGCGCGGACCGATGCGCTGGCGGTAGAAGGTTTGGATGCCGCTATCGAACGTGCTCAGGCTTGTGTCGAAGCCGGTGCAGACATGATTTTCCCTGAAGCCATGACCGATTTGAAAATGTACCGCCAATTTGCAGATGCAGTAAAAGTACCTGTATTGGCCAACATTACCGAGTTTGGTTCCACTCCGCTTTATACCCAAAGCGAACTGGCTGAAAACGGCGTGTCGCTGGTACTGTATCCGCTGTCATCGTTCCGCGCAGCAAGCAAAGCCGCTCTGAATGTTTATGAAGCGATTATGCGCGATGGCACTCAGGCGGCGGTGGTTGACAGTATGCAAACCCGTGCCGAGCTGTACGAGCATCTGAACTATCATGCCTTCGAGCAAAAACTGGATAAATTGTTTCAAAAATAAGTAACCGCTTTCAGACGGCCTTTCAACAAATCCGCATCGGCCGTCTGAAAAATAAAACCCATAAAAATACAAAGGAGAAATACCATGACTGCAACTACTCAAACCCCGACTTTCAAACCTAAAAAATCCGTTGCGCTTTCTGGCGTTGCGGCCGGTAATACCGAATTGTGTACCGTTGGCCGTACCGGCAACGATTTGAGCTATCGCGGTTACGACATTCTGGATTTGGCACAAAAATGCGAGTTTGAAGAAGTCGCTCACCTGCTGATTCACGGCCATCTGCCCAATAAATTCGAGCTGGCTGCTTATAAAACCAAACTCAAATCTATGCGCGGCCTGCCTATCCGTGTGATCAAAGTTTTGGAAAGCCTGCCTGCACATACCCATCCGATGGACGTGATGCGTACCGGTGTATCCATGCTGGGTTGCGTTCATCCTGAACGTGAAAGCCATCCGGAAAGTGAAGCGCGCGACATCGCCGACAAACTGATCGCCAGCCTCGGCAGCATCCTCTTGTACTGGTATCAATATTCGCACAACGGCAAACGCATTGAAGTTGAAAGCGACGAAGAGACCATTGGCGGTCATTTCCTGCACCTGTTGCACGGCAAACGCCCAAGCGAATCACACATCAAAGCCATGCACGTTTCACTGATTCTGTATGCCGAACACGAGTTCAACGCTTCTACCTTCACCGCCCGCGTGATTGCCGGTACAGGCTCTGATATGTACTCCTGCATTACCGGTGCAATCGGCGCGTTGAAAGGCCCGAAACACGGCGGCGCGAACGAAGTAGCTTACGATATTCAAAAACGCTACCGCAATGCCGACGAAGCCGAAGCCGACATCCGCGAACGTATCGGCCGCAAAGAAATCGTGATCGGTTTCGGTCATCCGGTGTACACCATTTCCGACCCTCGCAATGTTGTCATTAAAGAAGTGGCACGCGGTTTGAGCAAAGAAACCGGCGATATGCGCCTCTTTGATATTGCCGAACGCTTGGAGAGCGTGATGTGGGAAGAGAAAAAAATGTTCCCGAATCTGGACTGGTTCTCCGCCGTTTCCTACCAAAAATTGGGCGTACCGACTGCTATGTTCACACCGCTGTTCGTAATTTCCCGTACAACCGGTTGGAGCGCACACGTTCTCGAGCAACGCAAAGACGGCAAAATCATCCGTCCGAGCGCAAACTACACAGGCCCTGAAGATTTGGCATTCGTGGAGATTGAAAACCGCTAATACGCGTAACAGCAGGGTGGGCCGCCAGCCTGCCCCATCTCGAAATGCCGTTTGAAAACAATGAATAAATTAAGTTTTCGTTTTTCGACGGCCTAGTGCAGTATGCGAGAGAGAGAGAGCCGGCCGTTTGGAAAACATGCTGCTCTGCTGTCGTCATTCCCATACAGGCAGAAATTCAAAAGTTGAAATGTTCTGCTGTAAAGAGTGCTGAAAGATTTAAGTTTGGATTTCCGTCTATACGGGAATGATGGTAGCGGAGCAGCAATTTTTTTTCATACCGCGAATAGATTTCAGACAACAAGCAATAAAACAGAATTTATGGTTTCAGACGGCCTTAAGGTCCGAATCAACAGTCCGTCTGAAACCCCAAAACCAAAAAAAGAATAGATTTAGGAGAACCGACATGACTGCCAACCAACGCTACCGCAAAGCTTTACCCGGTACGGATTTGGAATATTACGACGCGCGTCAGGCGTGTGAAGACATCAAACCAGGCTCTTACGACAAGCTGCCTTATACAAGCCGTATCTTGGCTGAGAACTTGGTCAACCGCGCAGACAAAGTCGACCTGCCTACGCTGCAAAGCTGGCTGGGCCAGCTGATTGAGGGAAAACAGGAAATCGACTTTCCTTGGTATCCGGCGCGCGTGGTGTGTCACGATATTCTGGGTCAGACAGCGTTGGTGGATTTGGCGGGCCTGCGTGATGCAATTGCCGAAAAAGGCGGCGATCCTTCCAAAGTGAATCCGGTGGTGCAAACCCAGCTCATCGTCGACCACTCTTTGGCCGTTGAATGCGGCGGTTACGATCCTGATGCCTTCCGCAAAAACCGCGAAATCGAAGACAGACGTAACGAAGACCGTTTCCACTTCATCAACTGGACAAAAACCGCATTTGAAAATGTGGACGTGATTCCTGCGGGCAACGGCATTATGCACCAAATCAATTTGGAAAAAATGTCGCCGGTTGTCCAAGTCAAAAACGGCGTAGCATTCCCTGACACCTGCGTCGGTACTGACTCACATACGCCGCACGTCGATTCATTGGGCGTGATTTCCGTAGGTGTGGGTGGTTTGGAAGCCGAAACCGTAATGTTGGGCCGTGCCTCCATGATGCGTCTGCCTGATATTGTCGGCGTTGAGCTGACCGGCAAACGCCAGCCGGGCATTACTGCCACCGATATCGTGTTGGCACTGACCGAATTCTTGCGTAAAGAGCGCGTGGTTGGTGCATTTGTCGAATTCTTTGGCGAGGGCGCAAGAAGCCTGTCCATCGGCGACCGTGCCACCATTTCCAATATGACCCCTGAGTTCGGCGCGACTGCTGCGATGTTCGCTATTGATGAGCAAACCATTGATTATTTGAAACTGACCGGTCGCGACGATGCGCAAGTGAAATTGGTGGAAACCTACGCCAAAACCGCAGGCTTGTGGGCAGATGCCTTGAAAAACGCCGTTTATCCTCGCGTATTGAAATTTGATTTGAGCAGCGTAACGCGCAATATGGCAGGCCCAAGTAATCCGCATGCCCGTTTTGCGACCGCCGATTTGGCCAGCAAAGGCTTGGCTAAACCTTACGAAGAGCCTTCAGACGGCCAAATGCCTGACGGTGCAGTGATTATTGCCGCGATTACTTCGTGTACCAATACTTCCAATCCGCGCAACGTTGTCGCCGCCGCGCTGTTGGCACGCAATGCCAACCGCCTCGGCTTGAAACGCAAACCTTGGGTGAAATCTTCGTTTGCCCCGGGTTCAAAAGTAGCCGAAATCTATTTGAAAGAAGCAGGCCTGCTGCCTGAAATGGAAAAACTCGGCTTCGGTATCGTTGCCTTCGCATGTACCACCTGTAACGGCATGAGCGGCGCGCTGGATCCGAAAATCCAGAAAGAAATCATCGACCGCGATTTGTACGCCACCGCTGTATTGTCAGGCAACCGCAACTTTGACGGCCGTATCCATCCGTATGCGAAACAGGCTTTCCTCGCTTCGCCTCCGTTGGTCGTTGCCTACGCGCTGGCAGGCAGCATCCGTTTCGATATTGAAAACGACGTACTAGGCGTTGCAGACGGCAAAGAAATCCGCCTGAAAGATATCTGGCCGACCGATGAAGAAATCGATGCCATCGTTGCCGAATATGTGAAACCGCAACAATTCCGCGACGTTTATATTCCGATGTTCGATACCGGCACAGCGCAAAAAGCACCAAGCCCGCTGTACGACTGGCGTCCAATGTCCACCTATATCCGCCGCCCACCTTACTGGGAAGGAGCACTGGCAGGGGAGCGCACATTGAGAGGCATGCGTCCGCTGGCGATTTTGCCCGACAACATCACCACCGACCACCTCTCGCCGTCCAATGCGATTTTGGCCAGCAGTGCCGCAGGCGAATATTTGGCGAAAATGGGTTTGCCTGAAGAAGACTTCAACTCTTATGCAACCCACCGTGGCGACCACTTGACCGCCCAACGCGCAACCTTCGCCAATCCGAAACTGTTTAACGAAATGGTGAGAAACGAAGACGGCAGCGTACGCCAAGGTTCGCTGGCACGCGTTGAACCCGAAGGTAAAACCATGCGCATGTGGGAAGCCATCGAAACCTATATGAACCGCAAACAGCCGCTCATCATCATTGCCGGTGCGGACTACGGTCAAGGCTCAAGCCGCGACTGGGCTGCAAAAGGCGTACGCCTCGCCGGCGTGGAAGCGATTGTTGCCGAAGGCTTCGAGCGTATCCACCGCACCAACTTGATCGGTATGGGCGTGTTGCCGCTGCAATTCAAACCGGGTACTAACCGCCACACCCTGAAACTGGACGGTACGGAAACCTACGACGTGGTCGGCGAACGCACACCGCGCTGCGACCTGACTCTCGTGATTCACCGTAAAAACGGCGAAACTGTCAAAGTTCCGGTTACCTGCCGCCTCGATACTGCAGAAGAAGTATTGGTATATGAAGCCGGTGGTGTGTTGCAACGTTTCGCACAAGACTTTTTAGAAGGAAATGCAGCGTAAGGTAAATCGGGCATGATCAAAATGTCCGGGCTACGCTCAAAAAGGTTTTCAGACGGCCTCGAATGTTTGAGAGGCCGTCTGAAAAAACCATACTAGAAATACAAAGGAGAACTCGAAATGCCGCAAATTAAAATTCCAGCCGTTTACTACCGCGGCGGTACATCTAAAGGCATTTTCTTCAAACGCACCGATCTGCCGGCAGCTGCGCAGGAAGCAGGCGAGGCACGCGACAAAATCCTCTTGCGCGTACTCGGCAGCCCCGACCCTTACGGCAAACAGATTGACGGTTTAGGCAATGCCAGTTCGTCCACCAGCAAAGCCGTAATTTTGGACAAATCCGAACGCGCCGATCACGATGTTGATTACTTGTTCGGACAAGTTTCCATCGACAAACCTTTTGTCGATTGGAGCGGCAACTGCGGCAATCTGACTGCCGCCGTGGGCGCATTTGCCATCGAGCAAGGCTTGGTCGATAAAGACAAAATCCCTTCAGACGGCCTGTGTACCGTCAAAATTTGGCAGAAAAACATCGGCAAAACCATTATTGCCCATGTACCGATGCAAAACGGCGCAGTTTTGGAAACAGGCAATTTTGAGCTTGACGGCGTAACGTTTCCGGCAGCCGAAGTACAAATCGAATTTCTTGATCCGGCCGACGGCGAAGGCAGTATGTTCCCAACCGGCAATTTGGTCGATGAAATTGATGTGCCGAATATAGGCCGTCTGAAAGCCACGCTTATCAATGCCGGCATTCCAACCATTTTCCTGAATGCCGCAGATTTGGGCTATACAGGCAAAGAGTTGCAAGACGATATCAACAACGATGCCGCGGCTCTGGAAAAATTTGAAACCATCCGCGCGTATGGTGCGCTGAAAATGGGTTTAATCAGCGACGTATCCGAAGCCGCTACCCGCGCCCATACTCCGAAAGTCGCTTTTGTCGCCCCTGCGGCCGATTACACCGCTTCAAGCGGCAAAACCGTCAAAGCTGCCGACATCGATTTATTGGTACGCGCACTGAGCATGGGCAAATTGCACCACGCCATGATGGGTACTGCTTCAGTCGCCATCGCTACCGCTGCCGCCGTGCCCGGTACGCTGGTCAACCTTGCAGCCGGAGGCGGAGCGCGTAAAGAAGTCCGTTTCGGCCATCCGTCAGGCACACTGCGCGTTGGTGCAGCCGCCGAATGTCAGGACGGACAATGGACGGCCACCAAAGCAGTCATGAGCCGTAGCGCACGCGTGATTATGGAAGGACAAGTCCGAGTGCCGGAAGATTGCTTTTAAGTTTTCAGACGGCCGCAGCACTAAACAAGGCCGTCTGAAAACCAAATAAGCAGATTTTAGTCAGGTAGCGATACCTGCAATGGAGATTATGGTTGGGCATAAAGCCTGACTAAACATCAAACCAAAGGCAATCTGAAAAGCTCTCAAATGTTTTTGCTCTTTTCAGACGGCCTGAAGCCAAAAAAACAATCAAAAATCAAAGGAGAAACACCATGTCCAACCAACTCATTCTTGTTCTAAACTGCGGCAGCTCTTCACTCAAAGGTGCTGTTATCGACCGTAAAAACGGCAAAGTTCTCTTAAGCTGTCTCGGCGAACGTTTGGGTACGCCCGAAGCAGTCATTACGTTCAGCAAAGACGGCAAAAAATGCCAAACAGCCTTGACCGGCCGTAACGACCACGCCGGTGCAGTAGGTATGTTGCTGAAAGAACTTGAAAAACACGGCCTGCACGACCGCATTAAAGCCATCGGCCACCGCATCGCCCACGGCGGCGAAAAATACAGCGAATCTGTTTTGATCGATCAAGCAGTAATGGACGAACTCAATGCCTGCATTCCGCTCGCTCCGCTGCACAATCCTGCTAATATCAACGGCATTTTGGCTGCGCAAGAGCATTTCCCGGGTCTGCCCAATGTCGGCGTGATGGATACTTCGTTCCACCAAACCATGCCGGAGCGTGCCTACACTTATGCCGTTCCGCGCGAATTGCGTAAAAAATACGCTTTCCGCCGCTACGGTTTCCACGGTACCAGTATGCGTTACGTTGCCCCTGAAGCCGCACGCATCTTGGGCAAACCGTTGGAAGACATCCGCATGATTATTGCCCACTTAGGCAACGGCGCATCCATTACCGCCATCAAAAACGGCAAATCCGTTGACACCAGTATGGGCTTCACGCCGATCGAAGGTTTGGTAATGGGTACGCGCTGCGGTGACATCGACCCGGGCGTATACAGCTATCTGACTTCACATGCCGGTTTGGATGTTGCCCAAGTTGATGAAATGCTGAACAAAAAATCAGGCTTGCTCGGTATTTCTGAACTCTCCAACGACTGCCGTTCTTTGGAAATCGCTGCGGATGAAGGCCATGAAGGCGCACGTTTGGCTCTGGAAGTAATGACTTACCGCCTTGCCAAATACATTGCTTCTATGGCTGTGGCTTGTGGCGGCGTTGACGCACTCGTGTTTACCGGCGGTATCGGCGAAAACTCGCGTAATATCCGAGCTAAAACTGTTTCCTACTTAGATTTCTTGGGTCTGCACATCGACACCAAAGCCAATATGGACAAACGCTACGGCAACTCCGGTATCATCAGCCCGACAGGTTCTATGCCGGCTGTTTTGGTTGTTCCAACCAATGAAGAGCTGATGATTGCCCACGATACGGCTCAGTTAGCCGGCTTTATGGAAGAAGCAGGCTAGGGCGGAGATTCCCCTAGATCATAAACAATAAAAAGTGCGGATTCATCATCCGCACTTTTTTAATTACATCTCAATCAAGCCACTTGGGTTTGATGTTCGTCGCCGTTGCGCTCACGAACTGCGCCCAAACGGTAAACGGTTTCGCCTTGTTCGCTCAAGAATGCCTGTACTGCATCGGCATCTTCTTTAGCAATGATAACGACCATGCCGATACCGCAGTTGAATGTACGGTACATTTCTTGGGTTTCCACATTGCCTGCTTTTTGCAGCCATTGGAACAGTTTAGGCAATTCCCACGCTTTGGCATCGATTTGTGCAACGGTATTTTCAGGCAAAACGCGAGGTACGTTTTCGGTAATGCCGCCGCCGGTAATATGGGCCATGCCTTTAATGGTGAATTTTTCCAAAGCGGCAAGGATAGGTTTCACATACAGGCGGGTAGGGGCGATAATGGCTTCGCGCAAAGTTTTACCGTTGTCGAATTCCGCGTCCAAATCAGGATTGTCGCGCTCGATGATTTTGCGTACCAAAGAGTAGCCGTTGGAGTGTGCACCGTTGGAAGCCAAGCCCAAAACAACGTCTCCGGCCTGAATGCTGCGGCCGTTAATAACGCGTTCTTTTTCAACCACGCCGACGGCAAAACCTGCCAAGTCGTATTCGCCTTCGGGATACATGCCCGGCATTTCGGCAGTTTCACCGCCAATCAAAGCGCAACCGGATTCTTCGCAGCCTTGGGCAATGCCTTTAATCACATCAGTCGCGCGGGCAACGTCCAGCTTGCCGCAAGCAAAATAGTCCAAGAAGAACAAAGGTTCTGCGCCTTGAACCAAAATGTCGTTGACGCTCATGGCAACCAAATCGATGCCGACGGTATCGTGTTTGTCCCAGTCGAATGCCAGTTTCAGCTTGGTGCCGACGCCGTCCGTACCGGAAACCAATACCGGATTTTTGTATTTTTTGCCGATTTCGACCAAAGCGCCGAAACCGCCCAAATCACCCAACACTTCAGGGCGCATAGTACGCTTGGCAAAAGGTTTGATGTTTTCGACCAGTTGATCGCCTGCGTCGATATCCACGCCTGCGTCACGATAGCTCAAAGAAGTGCTCATTGGATTTCCTTATTCGGGTATGGGTAGATTGTCGGAGCGTATTTTATCTTAAATTAGAGGATTCAGGCTGAATTTTTTGGCATTATTGTCAACAATTTTTATTTTATCTTAATAGCCGTCACGCGTTCAGACGGCCTTTGTGAATCTGTTATACTGCTTATTGATTTTGAAAACCTTAAACATCAATTGGGAAATACCTTTTTATGTATCAAAAGAAAACGCGCGGCGCAAAACCGTGGATTATTATGGCTTGCGTTATCGCGGCCTTTATTTGGCTTTTATATGCCTTGGGCGATGTTTTGACGCCGTTTATCGTAGCTGCCGTTTTGGCCTATGTTTTGAATCCCTTGGTCGAATGGCTGCAACTGAAGCGTATCCGTCGCGCGCCGGCCTCTATGATTATTATGGCACTGGCTTTGCTGATATTGCTGTCGTTGGTGCTGATTATCGTGCCTATGTTGTTGAACCAGTTTAACAATCTGGCCGAACGCCTGCCACAAATCGTAGGCTTTGTTCAAAACAAATTGCTGCCGTGGCTCAATAGCGTCAGCGGGGATTATATTCAAATCGATCAAGAATCAATTATTGCATGGTTGCAGTCGCATACGGATGAGTTGAGCAATACGCTCAAAGAATGGATTCCTACCTTGATGCGTCAAAGTGGTAACGTCATCAGCGGCGTCAGCAATTTGGTGTTGTTACCTTTGCTGCTGTATTACTTCTTGTTGGATTGGAAACGCTGGTCTTCCGGAATCAGCAAATTGGTTCCGCGCCGTTTTATCGAAACTTACACGCGTATCAGCGGCAATATGGATGAAGTTTTGGGCGAGTTTCTGCGTGGCCAGCTGATGGTGATGATGATTATGGGCTTGGTCTATGGCTTGGGCTTGATGCTGGTCGGTTTGGATTCCGGCTTTGCCATCGGTATGATTGCCGGTATTTTGGTATTTATTCCGTATTTGGGTGCATTTACCGGCCTTTTGCTGGCGACAGTTGCCGCGCTTTTGCAATATGGCTCATGGCAGGGTTTGTTGATGGTCTGGGCTGTATTCGGTGTCGGACAATTCTTGGAAAGCTTTTTCATTACGCCTAAAATCGTCGGCGACCACATCGGTTTGTCTCCGTTCTGGGTGATTTTCTCGTTGATGGCTTTCGGACAACTGATGGGTTTTGTCGGTATGCTTGCCGGTCTGCCGCTTGCCGCCGTAACATTGGTTTTATTGCGTGAAGGTGCATCTGCCTATTTCGGCAGCCATTTCTATAAACATAAATAAATCGATGATATTAAGGCCGTCTGAAATCCAAGTTTCAGACGGCCATTGATAACAAAGGAAGTCTATATGTTAGCCATTATCGGCGGCAGCGGTTTGACCAAACTGCCGGAACTCGAAATTACTGAACGAAAAATCGTACGCACTCCATACGGCTTAACCAGCAGTCCTATTTTGTTCGGCAGGTTGGGGCGCTTGGACATTGTTTTTCTCGCCCGACACGGCTTCAGCCATACCATCGCGCCGCATGAAATCAACTATCGCGCCAATATCTGGGCATTGCACTCTTTAGGCGTTGAAAACATTATTGCCATTTCTTCAGTCGTCGGTATCAACCCTGATTTTGAAAACGGCAGTCTGGTGTTGCCGGACGATTTGATTGACTATACCTATGGCCGTAAAGATACTTTTTTTGAAGGCCAAGAATGCCCTGTCGTCCATACCGATTTTTTCAACCCTTATTGCAATGAATTGCGACAAAAGTTATTAAATATCACGAAAGCGCACAATGTGCCGATTTACGACACAGCAGTATATGGCTGCCTGCAAGGCCCGCGCCGTCCAACTCGCGCAGAAATTGCCCGTTATCGCAATGATGGTGTAGATGTACTTGGTATGACCGGTATGCCCGAAGCTGTTTTGGCCAGAGAGTTGAAAATGGCCTATGCCCACTTTTGCAGCGTCAGCAGCATTGATTGCTTTGATAGCGGAGTAGGGACTGTAGGCTGTAATGAACAGACTTCTATGGCGATGACGAAAATCCGACAATTATTGAATGGTTTGTAATTGATCATGCCGTCTGAAATGATGTTTTCAGACGGCATTGTTTTAGTTAAGAAGCCGTTTCACGCGCCCAATGAGGCAGGGAAGCTTTTTGTTTGCGGAACGAGGCAAGTTGCATGCCCCGACATTTTTCAAAAATCAATTCGACCCCGCTTTGCAGCTGTAAAATCAAATTGGTATGCGTTTCCGTTTTAATAAAGTCAATATTGCGTTGTACCAAGCGCTGAATGACGGCATAAACATCAAGGCAGCCATTTGCAAAAAACCACGGATTCAATTTTACCCAACGGCCGCCGCTTAGTGCAGCATCAGGCTGAAAATCAGCGCGAATCTGTGTCAAACGATTGTCGGAGAAATGCAGTTCGATATCGCCATAAAGCCAAATATTCCAGCCTTTTTGTACCAACAAGCCTTTAGGGACGCAATCAGGCGCAGGAAACATCTGCAAAATAGACTCTGCCGATTGTCCGATTTCCAGATAGTCAAACCGGCCGGTATACAAAAAATCATAAATATCAACGGCAATAGGAAAGTGGTAACGCATGGCAACAACCATAGAAAAGCAATTAACCAAGCTATCTTAAACTTAAAATATAATGAAATCAATTCTTATTACTATTTATTCAATATAAGAAAGGCCGTCTGTTGTCCAGACGGCCTTATAGCTTTGGCTTAAACCGATAATTTTGGTTTACTCAGCCTTTAAATCAGCCACGCATTGCTTATCGCGTGCCTCAAAAGCTTCCGCGCCACCCAAGAGTTTGAGTTGCTCCTCAGGGCTGATTTTGCCGAAGTTTCGGATTTGCTCGTCAGAGAGTTTGCTTAAAGGCTGATCCCACATACAGACACAATAGTCTTGAGCCAATTTCTCGTTTTGCGCATCCAAACCTTTTGCCTTCAAATCAGCTTGCCATTTTTCAGCAAAAGGAATGTTTTTCACGCAAGATTCCACCACATTTTGTTTCATCTGTGGCTTGTTCATGGCGCATTGTGAGAGCAGGGCGGTCAGAGCCAGCAAAGACAAAATAATCCATGCCCAAATGCGGATGGTGCGGATTTTTGCCTTGGCTTTCTTTCTGGCCGCCAGTTGTTCTTCAGACGGCCTTTCCGTTTGTTGCTCAGTCATGCAGGCTTTCCATGCGGATCATGGTGATCGGAGCATCCACGCAACTCAGCGCTTCAATCGCAGCGATAGCGCGTTTGACGTTGTGTTCCACTGTGGTGTGGGTCAGAATCACAATTTCGGCAGTACTTTGATTAATCACGCCTTTTTGAATCAGAGCCTCGATAGAAACATTTTCTTTGGCCAAGAGTGCGGCAATTTGACCCAAAGTGCCCGGTTCGTCAGTTGCTTGAACGCGCAGATAGTAGCTGCTGGTGATTTCATCCATAGACAGAATATTTTGCGCTTGAACTTGAGAAGGTTGGAATGCCAAGTGAGGAACACGATGGTCAGTTTCCGCTTCAATCAGGCGGGCAATATCAATGATGTCGGCAACTACGGCAGAAGCAGTCGGCAATGCACCGGCGCCCGCACCGTAATACAAGGTTTCACCAACCATATCGGCATTGACACGGACAGCATTCATCACGCCGTTAACGTTAGCCAGCAAACGGCTTTCAGGAATCAGAGTAGGGTGTACGCGCAACTCGATACCTTTGTCGGTTTTACGGGTAATACCCAACAACTTGATACGATAGCCAAGTTCTTCAGCGTATTTGATATCGCGGCTGTCGAGTTTGCTGATGCCTTCCAAATAACAGGCAGAAAAGTTCATCGGCGTACCAAATGCCAATGCGCTCATAATCGTAATTTTATGGCCGGCATCATGACCTTCGATATCAAAAGTAGGGTCAGCTTCTGCATAGCCCAAAGCCTGAGCTTCTTTCAAGACGTCTGCAAACGCGCTGCCTTTTTCACGCATTTCAGTAAGAATGAAGTTGCTGGTACCATTAATAATACCGGCAATACTGCGGATTTGGTTCGCAGCCAAACCTTCACGCAAAGCCTTGATAATAGGGATACCGCCGGCAACAGCAGCTTCAAACTGTACCATGACATTTTTTTCTTCCGCCAAAGGGAAAATTTCATTGCCGTATTCAGCCAGCAGTTTTTTATTGGCAGTAACAATGTGTTTGCCGTTTTCAATCGCTTTCAATACCGCATCTTTGGCAATACCGGTACCGCCAAACAATTCCACAACAACATCAACATCTTGATGTTGAACCAGCTCAAACGGATCTTTGATAAAAGCAGCATTTGGGCAAATTTGTTTGGCTTTTTCTTCGCTCAAATCACAAACAGCAGAAATACGGACTTCACGTCCCAAGCGGCGGCTGATTTCCGCAGCGTTGTCCTGCAATACAGTGGCTGTACCGCCACCGACTGTACCCAAACCTAAAAGACCGATATTTACTGGCTTCATTGTGTCTCCTTTTGAGCCGATACTTTAAAATAATCACGAAAAACCAAGGCTTGTTATAATCGCTTGCAATCGTAAATTCAGAGCAAAGCATCAATGCACAAGGTCAAACGTTGAATCCTACCTGATATTGCTTGATTTTGCACCTTTTTTTGCAAGTTTCCCAAGGCCGTCTGAAAATCGTTCTACCATAAAAACAGGAATTGCCATGAAAATCACAGAAAACCATATCGATGAAGCAGCATCATTTTTTTCATCCTCACAAGGCATATTGCAAATCGGAGAACAAACATATTCAGAACCCATTTGCTGGCAAGATGGCAAAGTGAGCATCATCCCTCAAACAACCATCGAGGAATTAAACGAACAAATTTTTATATCAGCAATTGAAATAGCAGAAAACCGTCCTGAAGTCATTATTATAGGTACAGGAGAAAAACAAAAATTTCTGCATCCCAAAATTGCCGCAGCCTTATCAGCTTACGGAGTCGGCCTTGAATGCATGAATACAGCCTCAGCTTGCCGAACTTTAGTTTTGCTGCAAGGCGAAGGACGAAGCGCATGGGCTTGGTTGTGGCCATAATTTGCAGAAAAGACTATTGCATCATGCTAGCTTAGGTTCGCATAATTTATATTATGTTAAATTCATAATACTAGTATTTTAGCCTGCCAACTCCTGTTTCTCTTATTAAAGAAGAACTTCTACGTTCACAATGAGATTCCTGCCTCCAGATTTAAAAAAATCACATCTTGCAACTAGCGGAACACTTTTTCTAAGTATGTCTAGTACAAGGTACTTCTTCTCAAGGAATATGAAGGTACTTGGTATCGTACTAAGGCTCCCTGCTCCCTACTCGACTTCATTACTCGATAATTAAGGTGACAACTGGCGCAATTAGCCTGTTAGCTGCCTTTAAGAGGTTCAAACACATCGCCTTCAGATGGCTTTGCACACTTACTTTGTTCTGCCCCAAATAGACTGCCCGGGCATAGCGGAATTTACGGTGCAGTGTCAGAAATAACTCACATAATCGAAATAGCGGCTCAATAATCTCTACCGCTTCCCCTCCCTATTCTATTGATCAAATCTCAAAAAACATTTCCATATTATTAAAAACAAGTTAGAATTTCATAAAATTATAAATAATAATCAAACTTATTTGTATTATTTTAGTCAGAGTGTAATCGCATCTATTCGATCTGTCTCATTCAGACGGCCTTACCAATCAAGTTATATGGATTCATTCTATGCAACCGATCAAAGTCACCACCCTCTCCGCCTGCATCGCCGCCATTGGTTTCGTCCCTGCCGTTTATGCTGCAGATAATTCGACAGTTATTCTCGATACCATAACTGTCAAAGGAACTCGAAATAAGGATGAAATCGGTAAAAACCGCGTTTATACCCGCGAAATCGTCAATCTTTACAAGAGCAAAAACGAAGTCGAAACCTTCAAAGGCAACACCGTATCCGACCTTTTAAGCGGTATGTCCGGCGTGTACAGCGGCGACGCGCGCAACAGCGGCGCGCTGGATCCGAATATACGTGGTGTGCAAGGTCAAGGACGGATTCCCGTTACCATCGACGGCACGGAGCAGGCGATTACCGTCTGGCGCGGCTACGCGGGCGCAAACAACCGCAACTACGTCGACCCCAACATCATCAGTAGCGTTTCTATCGAAAAAGGCCCCTCGTTCAGCCGTGATATGAAAAGCGGCATAGGCGGCTCCGTCGCCCTGAAAACCATCGATGCCGACGATATTGTCCCCGAAGGGCAGAAATACGGCTTTGAAGTGAAGGCGGAGGCTTCCAACAATTCCATCAAAAGGCGTGAGAATGCTTATGAACATTCAGTCGATTATCGAACCTTGCCTGTTCCCGCAGTAGCGACGGGTGGTATTTGGCGTTCGTTTTTTGACGATACCGACCGAATCGACCAGCGTTTCAACGGACGCAATAAATTTGGGGAGGATAAAGCCTACCGCATTGCCGCCGCCACCAAGCAGGACAATTTCGATGCCATGCTTGCCTATGCCTACCGCAGTAAAGGCAATTATTTTTCCGGCAAAAAAGGCGCGGAACGCTACGGTTATATCGGTCCTTGGACACAAGAAACTTTAGACGAATTGAAACGTCGTAAAGAAGAAGCCGCTGCCAAGGGTGAGAAATTTTTCGGCAGTGAAAACATGCTGGGCGCACCCGATATTTCAAAAATCGGACTTTTTTATCATCCGGGCGGGGAAGTCAGCAATACCTCGCTCGAAACCAAATCATGGGTAGGTAAAACCACCTTCCGTCTGCCGAACCGCCAAACGCTCAAATTCGGCCTGCGCCATACCGATTCCACGTTCGGCGAAATTATGCCTTCGCGCATTATCGGCCCCATCAGTTGGGATGCGTCCGTCCTCAACAAAATTGCCGAATGGCCGCAGGCATGGGTAAAACAGCGTTCCTACAATATCGACTATTCGTGGAAGCCCGAGGGCAGCCGTTGGATAGATTTCGATGCCACGCTTTGGACAACGCGCACCAAATCCAAAACCAATACCGCAGGTGGCTCACCCGGCGATACCGTTTATGAGGACAACAAATTTCAAATAGCATGGGATGAGTACGACAGATGGCAAAAAGCTACGCCTGAAGAGCGTCAAGAATTGCTGAATGCAGGTTTTGAAGTCCCAAAACCGCCCAAACCCGAAACGCCCAATACAAACGGCAGGTTCAACACTATTGAAGGCAACGCCTATTACGCCCGTAACAACCGTACAGGCTTTCAATTCTCCAACCGTATGAAATTGAGCGACAAACTGTCGTTGACTTTGATGGGCGATTTTCAAAATGAAAAACTGACATCGCGCAATGATTTTTCAGACGAGCTGGAGCGGGGAGGATACGACAAATATCGGGAAGAACTCGAAAACAGCACCATCAGGGCAAATTATGAATTGAACCAATACGGTGTACCTCGCAACGGCAAGCGGCGTGAATACAATCTGGGCTTTAATTTTCGCTACGAACCCTTCCGCTGGCTGACTTTGACGGCAGGTGGGCGATATACCAATTTCCAACTTCAGGATAAAAGCAGACGTTTGGAAAGCGGCACGAATAAGACCGGCGATCCGTTAGAAATGAACAGGGGAATAAAATATTCGATCGGCAGGGTTGCCACGCCGCAAGAATACGCGGATTACAAGGCAATTGACGATGCTTTGGCGAATGGCAGTCTTGATTATGGAGTTTTATATGAAACAGAGGAATACGCAGAACAAAGAAAAAAACATGCACAAATTAGCCTGACTTCGTTTCAAGTCAATTCGCAATATATTCCGACTTTGACAGATGATCGCGAAAAATGGGTCAATCCTAATGAAAAGGTGGATTTCTATTGGTTGAAAGACGATAAAGGCCGTCTGAATATGCAGGATCATCCCCTTACCAATGGCAGCATTCCTGATTTGCACACCAAAGTCGCCAATCCTGTATATGACCCGTCTATTCCAGACAGTCCGCAATTTGTACCTAAATACTACGCAGCCAGTGCAAGTGTTTACACAACGCCAATGACCGAAGCCGAAAGACAGAGGGCAATGAAGCAGAAGGGCAGCGGTTGGGTACCTGCATTTTCTGCCACCATCAATTTTACTGATTACAGCCGCGCCTATTTGCGCTATACCGAAACCCTGCGCTACCCCAGCATTTTTGAAGGGACTTACGGCTTTTCTACTGCCGCCGGCTCATTCAACCGCATGGGCTATGGCTGGCGGCCCGAACACGCCAAAAACTGGGAAGTCGGCTACATCCATGATTTGACGGGACTGTTACCGAAAATGAAAAAAGCGGATTTCCGCATCAACTACTTCCATAACAAGACCAAAAACGTTATCGATAGGGACAGCAATCTCGAATTCGAACAATTCGACAGACAAATCCGCAGTGGTGCCGAGCTGTCCACCCGCTTCGATACCGGACGCGTCTTCGGCAGCCTGAACGTATTCCGCAGCCTGAAAAACAAAATGTGCGACGAAAATTTCACTTGGACATCCGCAACAGAGGGCATGGTTGATTCAAGCTATTTTGTGAAAAACGGTAAGACTATGAATCGTCCTGTCTGCAACCACGGCGGCTTGACCGATTCGGGCTATCTGGCAAGCGCGCTTCAACCACGCTGGTCAATTGATGCCGAATTGGGCAGCCGTTTCCTTGCCAACAAACTGGAAACAGGCGTGCGCCTCCATTACCACAGCCGCGTCTATGAAAACCGCAACGATGCTTGGCAGCCATTCTACGATGTGCGCAATAAATATCAGAATGACAATATGAAGCCCCAGCATAACGATATGCGCTGGCAGCCTGTCGCCGTATGGGACGCCTACCTGCGCTACAAAATCGGCAAAAACCTGACTGCCGAGCTGGTGGGCAGCAACCTGACCAACCGCTACTACCTCGACCCGATGAGCCGCTCCTATCTGCCTGCACCGGGCAGAACGGTCAGGATAGGGATTACAGGTAAGTTCTAAAATAGTTTCAGGATGCAATTATCAAAATTCTAATATTAGTAAAATGTAAATTATCATAAATGATAATAATTTCCGTTTTTATTTTATAAAAATGGGAATATACTTACTTTGCTTTTCCAAGAGGGCGAATTTGTAAGATTAATCCAGGTTCTTCTTGAGAAAGTTTGTTGATTTTGTAAATTTTTATTTTGGAGTGAATTATGGAACTCGTAAAAACCGTTGCGGTATTGAGTGTTGCGTTTGCTGCTTCTTCTGTGTTTGCACTACCTAAAGGTTTTCAAGCCAACCCGACTGGTGCGACGACCGAATCGATTCAAGTCGAAGGGGTAAAGCATATTGGTGTTACTCTTGAAAACGAAGGTGAGCATAAAGGTAAAGCTTCCATTTTTGTTAGCGATACCAAGGCTGTCTCAGGAACTCCAGAGAAAGGTATTGCCAATAACAAGCCTGTCTCTTTTGCTAAAATCGATGCGACAGCGAACAAATATTTTGTTAAAACGTTTGCTCACGGTATTTTGGGTAAAGACAAAAACGGCGTTACTGTTGCCAATCTGTATCGGATGAACGGTGCATGGCATCTGATTCCCAAAATGCCCGACCATTCCCATTTGGGCCGTCTGTCTTATTCCAAAGTCGGTAATATGGATGTTTACTTCGGCGACTGGTCTGCCGTTCCTTCCGGTGCGGCTGTCGGTACAAAAGGTACGAATTACACTGCCTTCTATAGCGGCACGGGTCGAACCACCAATCTGCCGACTACGGGTACTGCCACTTATACGGTTAAGGGTATCAACCAATATCATACGCAAAATACAGCCCTCTTAAACGGTACGTTGAAAGCTGATTTCGGTAAGCGAACGCTGAACGGAGAAATGGAACGCGCAGGTTTGAATGTCGCCATCAACAATGCCACGATTAATACGGCTCAGGCTTCCTTCTCCGGTACAGCTACGGCAAACAAAGTGGCCGGTACGACCCACGGTCATTTCTTCGGCAATCAAGGCGCAGCGATTGCGGGCGTGGCTGATTTTGGTCGAAACCATGCCTATAACACTGCCTTTGGCGGTACGAAAATCGGCAAATAATGAATCATAATGCGATAAGGCGGACGGTTTTTGTCGTTTCCCATTCCGTCCGCCTATAAAACACAAATCATCCGACACACAATGCACATCGTACAGGGCCGTTCGGAAATATCGGGCTTCGCAATGCGTTTAAGCCGGTATTTTTCGAACGGCCCGTGAGTTTGAAGGCGTGCTGTTTCGATGGGCTTGAGAAGCTCATTTTCAGACGACCCGTCATTCAAATAAAAAAATGCTCTGCCCGGTAAAGATGAAATGTCAGTTTTTCTTTGAAAAGGTCGTCTGAAAAACAAAGCCGCCCGATACACAGGAAAGAATTTTATGAAACGCCTTTTGCTCCTTCCCTTTTTTATCAGCCTGCTGCCCCACGCGTTTGCCGACGACAGGGAAGACCGCTTCATGCAGCTCAAACAGGGAACGGAACTCCGCCGCGCTCAGCAGGAAAGGAACGAAGCGGACAATACGGCGATCGAATTCGGCGCGGGAGAAGTGCAGGACGGCGAAGATTTGGCGTTGTCGCTGATGAAGGCGGTCAACGCGCAAAACGAAGAGGAAACGGCTCGGCTGTTAGACATTTACCGCCGTCAGGATGATTACGACCCCGATATAGTGCTGTTTGCCGAGGCCAATCAGGCGGTGTCCCGCGACGATTTGGAGGCCGCGCTGGCGAAATACCGCGAGCTTTACCGCAAAAATCCCGAATTTCTGCGCGGCCGCCTGGATTTGGCGCGGCTGCTGTTTATAGACAAACAAAACAAAGAATCGGCGGCATTGTTCGACGGCATCGATATTCCCGAAGTGCCCGCCGTCAATGAGAAAATCAAAGTGTTTGCCGACGCTTTGAAGAAACGCGATGCGTGGAGCGGCTCGGTTTCGTTCGGCGCGGGGTACGACACCAACTTAAACCAGTCGTCGGGCACGACGGTTGTCCGCAATCAGACAAGCTGCGGTTTCGATTCGAACGGGCAGCCGATTCTGGACGATGCCGGAATGCTGTCCTGCCGCAACGAACAGCTTGACGCCTACGCGCCCGATGCGTTGAAAAACCGGATGTGGGTATATGAAGCCAACTTAAGCAGACGCATTTCGCTCAACGGCCACCACGGCCTGCAACTGGGCGGCTACGCATGGGGCCGGCTCTATCCCGGCAACAAAGAATACGGCGAACACAATATCAACGTCAGCCCCGCTTACAGTTTTCAGAGCAAAGACCATTCCTTCAGTATCGGCCCGCAGGTGCAATACGAATGGTCGGGCGGGAAACTGCGCGACAGCAGCGCCGGCATCAGCACGGCATACAGCCGCACCTTTTCCGACCAAGCCTCGCTGGGCGTGCAGCTCGACCACAAATACGACCGCTACCGCGGTGAATTAAAACATTTCAACGGCCCGCAGACGCTTCTGTTCACCACCGCCATCTACGCCCTGCCGAAAGACTGGCTGGTATTCGGCGGCTACGACTACCTGCGCAAAAACAGCCGCGAAAAAGTGGATTCCTACCGCCGGCACGGCCTGCGCGCGGGCGTCAATAAACGTTTCGAATCCGGCATCGACGCCACCTTTCAGGCAATCTGGCGCAAAACAGCCTATCAGGATTACCATGCCTGGCTGGAAACCCGCCGCCGTGATTTCGAACGCACCTACCAGTTGGACATCAAATTCGATCGCCCTTTCCTCCGCGGCTTCGTACCCATCCTCACCGTAAAACACACTGACAACAAAAGCTCGTCCTGGCTAAATCGCTATAAACGGAATGAATTTCTAATTAAAATAGAGCATAGGTTTTGAAATTAAAGGTCAGCCAGATGATCTCTTGTAAGATTATTATCTTATATTCATAATGTGATTAACTCGCAAATTTCTTACAGTTTAACTTATCAACTTGCTAAAAAAATTTGCAAATAGGCCGTCTGAACTTAATGTTTCAGACGGCCTTTGCAGTATAAATTAGCTATCCCCTACACTTTCTTGTTTCACAAGAGTTTGATGGTACTTGGTATTCTTATATCTCTCCTACTCCACTACACAATAAATTAGGAAGTAGAGGTAAGGTAAAATTAAATAGCCAAGTTTCTCTTAAAACCTATTGATTTTATACTAAAAATTGGAGTACTATGAGCACACTCTCTAGAGTATCACTAATTCTCATTTGACATATAGGAACAATAAGCGGAATTTGTAGAAGAATAGGAAAAAAGAAAATAATTTATATTATGTTAAATTCATAATACTAGTATTTTAGCCTGCTAAGTCCTGTTTCTTCTAGTTGTACAATCACTTACATAATTCAAATATAAAAGGCCATCTGAAGAATTTCAGACGGCCTTCTCTTTATCAATATCCATGAAACCAATTCAGATCACAGTTTTATTCCAAAGCATGATTAAATTTCTTTGATAGAATTTTAGATAGCCCTATTCATTGACTACCACCACTTTCCCAAACCCGTCCGCGCTTTGCAAAAAACGGTGGGCTTCGGGAACTTGTTCCAATGTAAACACGCGTTCAATTAAGATTTTCACATTAAATTGCCAGATATAGTCAAACATCGCATCCAGCTTGGCTTGCGACACATTGCCCGAATGAAAGGCGGTGAGATAGCTGTTGTTTTTGAGTTCGATAATCGGATCAAAACCGTTTACGTATCATATATTACCTAGCTGCCCTGTATTGCAGACGATGCCGTATTCGTTGATGCGGGTGAAAGAATCACACAAAGTTGCCGGCCCGACCAATTCCAGAATTTTGTCATAGCTTTGGTCGGTTTGTAGTTTGCCATCGGCTTCAGTAATCACTTCGTCAAATCCGACTGCTTGCAGATGGGTAGCTTTGGCAGGATTACGCGTTGAACCGTGTAATACGATATGCGGAAACCGTACTTTAAGAAGCTTTGCAAAGGCTATGCCCACACCGCTGCTGGCACCACGCACCAATACACGATCTTGCGGCGCGATACGAAGCTGCTGTAATGAGCCGAACGCGGTGTAGTAAGTTTCGGGAATTGCGGCAAGGGTTGTCCAATCCAAATCGGTATGTTTGGGGTAAATTTGCTCGTTTGGCAGCAACACATATTCGGCGTAGCTGCCGTCAAAGGCGCGCCCCATTTCTCCCATAATAGAAGACAACCTTTTGTCCAACCGCCAGTGCAGGTGTGGAACTTTGCACCACTTCGCCTACACATTCAATGCCCAAGATGCACGGAAATTGGACAGACGGCGATTTACCTTCACGCGTGAAAATCTCGGAATGGTTGATGCAGAAGCCTTTGATTTTTACGGCTTTCATAATACCTCCCTAAGAATTTGATGCTTTCAGGTAGCCTACTGCCAATTTTACTTTCCTAACAACCCATTTTTCTCTAAATAATTCCGAGCCACGTTTTCCGCGCTTTCGCCTTGCACTTTCACGCGGTAGTTCATCTCGCTCATTTCCTCTTCGCTAATTTTTCCCGCCAGTCGGTTAAGTGCGGTCACAATTTGAGGATTTTTTTCAGCAAATTCTACTTTCATCAGCGGTGCGCCCTGATAGGCGGGGAACAGGGAAATATCATCTTTCAGCAAGCGCAATCGATATTTTTTCAATTCTGCATCAGTGGAAAAGGCTTCCACTAGGTTGATTTTGTCATTCAACAATGCCGTATAGCGTAAGGCAGGTTCCAAGCTAACAATATGTTTTAGCGTGATACCGGCTGCCTGCATGCCTTTATAGCCATCCGCTCGGTCGATAAATTCCAGTGAGAAACCTGCTCGGATATCGGGCGCTACCTGCTTCAAGTCGCTGATTGTCTTCAGTTGGTGCGATGCACCGTAGCTTTCTTTGACCGCCAACGCGTAAGTGTTCTGATAAGACATCGGTGGTAGAAACTCTAGCTGATATTGTTCCGCCAATAATTGTTTGCCCCGTTGATAGGTTTCATCTGGCGACAGATGGCGGTTCTTCTGTTCAGTTGGTACTTGTACTAAGGCTTCCAGCACTGTGCCGGTGAATTCAGGATAAATATCGATTTCGCCACTATTCAGTGCGCTAAACAGGAAAGTAGTTTTGCCAAAATTAGGTTTGACTGTGACTTTCACGTTCGAATTCTCACGTTCAATCAATAATTTATACATGTTAATCAGAATATCCGGCTCACTCCCCATTTTGCCTGCAACCACCACGTTTTTTGTGGCAGGTGTAAATGAAATCTGCGACAGACCGAGTGCACCGAAGCCCACCGCCAATGCAAGAATAATCGGCAACTTGTGTCGCGATTTCTGCAACAGCCCGATAATGCCGCTTACACCGACAGCCAATAACGCGGAGAGCAATGCACCGGTAAACGTCATTGTCATGTTGTTGCGGTCAATGCCGAGCAGAATCAGATTACCCAAGCCACCTGCGCCAATTAACGCCGCCAGAGTTGCCGTGCCGACAATCAGCACTGCCGCCGTGCGAATGCCCGAAATCATGGCAGGCAAAGCCATCGGTAGCTCAATCCGCCACAATGATTGCCAGCGCGATAGTCCGAATGCAGTGTATGCATCTTGAATCGATTGGTCGATTTGGGTCAGCCCCAAATAGGTATTTTGAAAAATCGGCAACAGCGCGTATAGCGTGAGCGCAATCAAGACGGGCGGCGAACCGATACCGACAAACGGAATCAGCAAACCCAGCAGCGCCAAAGACGGAATGGTTTGCAATATATTGGTAAACTGCAATACCGCTTCCGCTGCCCGCTGTCTGCGCGCAAACAACACGGCGGCAGGCACCGCAATCGCCACTGCCGCGAGCAAAGTCAGGCCGGAAAGCCATAAATGCGTAAGCAGCATTTGCCAGAGTTCTGCTGGGGTAACGTTTAGGGATGAGAACATAGTTTTAAATTTTATGTTTAGTACGTTGAATAATAGATGTTTATGTTTGCTTTACAGCAAGGTATTAGCGCCTTGAAAGAGGTTTCAGACGGCCTTCACCATCATAACACTGCCCTTCTCACAGCTTCCTGTCCCTGTTTATCCAACCGTAAGAATTGGTGGATGATGCGTTCGGCATCGGGGGCATCGGCGGTGGAAAACAGCGATTGCACATAATCATTTGCCGGCTGCTTTTTGATTTCTTCAGGTGTGCTGATTTGTACCAGTTTGCCGTTATGCATTACACCGATACGGCAAGCGAGTTTGGCGGCTTCCTGCATATCATGGGTAACGAAAACGATAGTAGTGCCAAATTTTTGGTGAATCATAGCAATTTGGTCTTGCAGCACGGTGCGCACCAGCGGGTCAAGTGCTGAAAACGGTTCATCCATCAGCAGAACTTGGGGCTTGGCTGCAATGGCTCGCAAAATGCCGATGCGCTGCTGTTCACCGCCGGAAAGTTCGTGCGGATAGCGGTCGCGGTAGTGCGCAGGGTCAAGTTCCACCAGCTCCAATAATTCATTCACACGCGTTTTGCGTTCGGCTTTCGGCCAGCCCAGTACGTCAGGCATAAGTTCGATATTTTCCGCGACGGTCATGGTGGGAAAAAGCGCGATTTGCTGTAATACGTAACCAATTTGGTGGCGGAGCTGGCGGATGTCGTAGTCTTTAATCCGTTTCCCGTGCAGATAAACGTTGCCATCGGTCGGTTCAATTAGCGCGTTAATCATGCGTAAAGTGGTGGATTTGCCGCTGCCCGAGCCACCTACCAACACGAAAAATTCACCCTGATAAATGGTCAAATCCAAATCGCGCACAGCATATTTGCCGTTATAATGCTTGCCTGTGCCACGAAACTCGATAAATGGGACAAGATTATTTTGCATATTGTGTCTTTACTACGTCTTCAAAACTAAGCGGTGCTCGTCCCAACAACTGCGACAGGTCGTCTGAAACGGTAGCAAGCTCGCCTTTAGCAATGGCAGTGTAGGTAGAAACCCAGGCTTCAATCTGCCAATCGGGCGTGTCAGGATACTCAGCTTTGCGGCTGGCGAAGGCTTCTTCCACAGTTTCATTGTGGTAGCAGTGCGGTTTGCCGGTGATTTCGGTTAAGACGGCGGCTATTTCAGCAAAACTTAATGATTGGGAACCGGTCAGCGTGTAGATCTGATTATCATGGTGGTGGTTTCCGCATGCGATGTTGGCGATGATGTTTGCCGCTGCTTGGGCAACATCGCGCTGTGAAACGCAGGCAACGCGCCCGTTGTCAGCTGGGCCTGCGATGATGCCGTCTGCGTTAGCAATTGTTGCCATCATCTCACTGTAAAAATTGTCGCGCAGAAAGGTGTAGCGCATATTTGTTTGCCGGATTGCATTTTCGGTAACCGCATGAGTGCGCGCCAGCGTGAAGGTACTGTCCAACGCCGCTTGAGCAAAAGAGAGATAGACAATATGTTTCACGCCTGCTTCCGAAGCAGCCTGCACCAAAGTCAAATGCTCCTGTTCGCGCATCGGACTTTCGGCGGCAGACACCATAAACAGCACGTCCACCCCATTTAAAGCCTGCTTAGCAAGCTCCAAATCGCCATAGGCAAACCGCCGCGCCTCGCAGTTCGGCAGATCGGGTACTTTGGCGGGGTTGCGCAGTGGCAGAATAAGCGGTAGGTCGCGTGTACTGAGGTGTTGGGCGACCATGCCGCCGATGTTGCCGCTGGAACCAGTGATGGCTAGATTCATGTTGTTTTCCTTATAGAGATAGCTTTGCCGTTTACAGGGTTTCTGTAAAACCATGTGCATGCTGCTTTTTGGGTTTCAGGTAGACTGAATAGATTTAAGGGATGGTTTATTAATGGTTATTTTATTGTAGCAGTTTTCCTGCATACGATAAGCCACGAAAGACTCACTTGATTATTAAGCTGATATTAATAATTAGGTTAGGATATGTGGTCTTTCCGTTTTCAAGTCCCTTATGGCTTAAAACGGACCTCTTTTACTAGTTTTTAGAATTTAGGTGGCATTTACATTACCAAGTATTTGTACTGCATTTCTCTATTCTCAAAGAATTTAAAGAGCTTAGGGTATGTCCCCACGGCCCTATTCCGCTACTAAATAATTAAGTGATAGAGTTATAGCATAATTGAACTGACAAATTTCTTAAAACCTATTGATTTTATACTAAAAATTGTAGTACTATGAGCACACTCTCTAGAGTATCATTAATTCTCATTTGACATATAGGAACAAAACAGCGGAATTTGTAGAAGAATAGGGAAAAGGAAATTAATTTATATTATGTTAAATTAATAATGTTAGTATTTTAAGCCTGTTAACTCCTGTTTCTCCTAGTCGTACAATAACTTTTACAAAAAGCTTACCTGAAATTTTTCAGATAACCTTTTTACGCTTTTCTTTTCATATATAAATAAAGTAAGATTCAGTCAATAGATATTATTCTTCTATATCACTATCCAATCTCTGGAGTAAAGCACCCCATGGCCGTCAATAAAATCGCCCGTAAAAGCAGCA
>NZ_KV810200.1:0-632 GCF_001812725.1 Neisseria sp. HMSC067G12
GACGGCAAAAAACTGCGCGGTTTCGCCTACCGAAACCACATCATGGTCGAACACAGCCAACCCGACGGACTGGTGTCCCGCTACGAATACGACCGTTACGACACCGACGGCAAAGTGCTCAAGAGCAGCAACAACCTCGGCGAAGAATGGACGTTCGACTACCGCAAAGACCATACCGTCGTTACCGACGCATTGGGGAGGACGGAAGTATACGGTTTCGACGAAAACCGCGAACTCGTCTACCGCATCGACGCCGACGGACAACGCAGCGACAGCGAACGCGACGACTACGGCCGCATTACCGTAGAACGCGATCCGCTCGGACGCGAAACCCGCTATCTCTACGATACCGAAGGCAACGTCATCGCCATCACCGCGCCGGACGGCAGCAGCACCCAAATCGACTACCACGAAACCCTCAACCTGCCGGTTGCCGTCAACGATCCCGCCGGCAGGATTACCGCCTACGATTACGACAAACGCGGCAACCTCATCAGTATCACCGACTCCGCCGGTTACACCACAAGTTACGGCTACAACGCCCAATGGCTGCCCGAAACCATTACCGACGCCTTAGGCAAAACCCGACGCCTACACTACGACACCCTCGACCAGCTCGTCTGCTTTACCGA
>NZ_KV810201.1:0-66089 GCF_001812725.1 Neisseria sp. HMSC067G12
GTTTTTAAGGAAGTTTTCAGACGGCCTGTGCAAAATAAAAACGCAAACGGTCGTCTGAAAAAAGTGGCCAAAATATCAATAGCAGGAATTTTTCAGGTAGTTTTTTATCGCAAGGCAGATGGAACAAACCCCGCGAGCGTTTTTTCAGACGGCCTTTAATATGTACCGCAAGGCACGCACGCGATGGGTTAAAGTGCAGGGAAAATGGAGAACGCGTGCGTATCGCACGCACCCTGCATACAAGCTAATAGCTTGCTATCTAAATACATTTGAGGAAAAAAGAATATGGACAAGTTTTCATCTGAAGTTTGCAAAGCCCTTGCATATTACGTTTACCGCTTAATTGACCCAAGAAATGGTGAAACTTTTTATGTAGGCAAAGGCAAAGACAACCGGGTTTTTGAACATTTGAAACAATGTTTGAAAATAGCGGAAGATGGCGAAGATGAACTGAATTTAAAATATAGTAGGATTCGCGCTATCCAAAAAGCCAAATTGGAAGTTATCCATGTCATTCATCGACATGGCATGAATGAGAAAACCGCTTTTGAAGTAGAAGCTGCTTTAATAGATGCCTATCCGGGGCTATCAAATGAACAAAGCGGACATGGCAATAGTGAATTTGGTTCGATGCATGTATCTGAAATACAAGATAAATACGATGCACCTGTTGCACAATTTGACAGCGATCATAATCTATTGATTATTAATATTAATCGTTCTTTAGATAAAGAAAAATCGGCTTATGATGCTGTTCGCCTAGCCTGGCGGCTTGATGTTGAGCGGGCAAAACGTGCGCATTACATCTTGGCGGTTGAAAAAGGCTTAATTGTGGATGTTTTACAAGCGCATGAATGGCTGCCAGCTACTAAGGAAAATTTTCCTGAGCTTAATGAAACCATAGTAGGACGTTTTGGTTTTCACGGCGAATCACTTTCTAAAAATGATGAAGTCCGCCAAAAATACCAACGTAAAAGGCTGCCTGAAGAATATCGTAAACGGGGTGCCAGCAATCCCGTTAAATATAGTTTTAAATAACCTGAAATCTCTAAGGTAAAACACCATGCCCAAACGTACCGACCTAAAATCCATCCTTATCATCGGCGCCGGCCCTATCGTTATCGGTCAAGCCTGCGAATTTGACTATTCGGGCGCACAGGCCTGCAAAGCCTTGCGTGAAGAAGGCTATAAAGTCATTCTGGTGAATTCTAACCCCGCCACAATCATGACCGACCCTGAAATGGCGGATGTTACCTACATCGAGCCGATTATGTGGCAGACGGTGGAAAAAATTATTGCCAAAGAGCGGCCTGACGCGATTCTGCCCACGATGGGCGGCCAGACCGCGCTGAACTGTGCGCTGGATTTGGCGCGCAACGGCGTGTTGGCGAAATACAATGTCGAATTAATCGGTGCGACCGAAGACGCGATTGACAAGGCGGAAGACCGCGGCCGCTTTAAAGAAGCGATGGAAAAAATCGGCTTGTCTTGCCCGAAATCTTTTGTCTGCCACACAATGAACGAAGCTTTGGCGGCGCAAGAACAGGTCGGCTTCCCTACCCTGATTCGTCCGTCTTTCACCATGGGCGGTTCGGGCGGCGGCATTGCCTATAACAAAGATGAGTTTTTGGCGATTTGCGAACGCGGTTTTGATGCGTCGCCTACGCATGAGTTGCTGATTGAGCAGTCCGTTCTCGGCTGGAAAGAGTACGAGATGGAAGTGGTACGCGATAAGGCCGACAACTGCATCATCATTTGCTCGATTGAAAACTTCGACCCGATGGGCGTGCATACGGGCGACTCGATTACGGTTGCGCCGGCGCAAACGCTGACGGACAAGGAATACCAAATCATGCGCAACGCTTCGTTGGCGGTATTGCGCGAAATCGGCGTGGACACGGGTGGCTCGAACGTGCAATTTGCGGTGAACCCTGAAAACGGCGAGATGATTGTGATTGAGATGAACCCGCGCGTGAGCCGTTCTTCTGCGTTGGCCTCTAAAGCAACCGGCTTCCCGATTGCCAAAGTAGCAGCCAAACTGGCGGTCGGCTTTACGCTGGACGAGTTGCGCAACGACATTACCGGCGGCCGCACGCCTGCATCGTTCGAGCCTTCCATCGACTATGTGGTAACCAAAATCCCGCGTTTCGCATTTGAAAAATTCCCTGCCGCAGACGACCGCTTGACCACGCAGATGAAATCTGTGGGCGAGGTAATGGCGATGGGCCGTACCATTCAAGAAAGCTTCCAAAAAGCCTTGCGCGGTTTGGAAACCGGCTTGTGCGGCTTCAATCCGCGCAGCGAAGACAAAGCGGAAATCCGCCGCGAACTGGCCAACCCGGGCCCTGAGCGTATGCTGTTTGTAGCCGATGCGTTCCGTGCAGGCTTCACGCTGGAAAAAATCCACGAAATCTGCGCCATCGATCCTTGGTTCTTGGCGCAAATCGAAGACTTGGTAAAAGAAGAAAAATCGGTTTCAGACGGCCAGTTGCAAGACTTGGATTATGCTGCTTTACGTCGTCTGAAACGCAAAGGCTTCTCTGACAAACGTTTGGCACAATTGTTGAACGTAAGCGAAAAAGAAGTCCGCGAACACCGCTACGTGCTGAAACTGCATCCGGTTTACAAACGCGTTGACACCTGCGCCGCCGAGTTTGCCACCGAAACCGCCTACCTCTACTCCACTTACGAAGAAGAATGCGAATCCCGTCCTTCCGACCGTAAAAAAGTGATGATTCTCGGCGGCGGCCCGAACCGCATCGGTCAGGGCATCGAGTTTGACTATTGCTGCGTTCATGCCGCACTCGCCCTGCGCGAATCCGGTTTTGAAACGATTATGGTGAACTGCAACCCCGAAACTGTATCCACCGACTTCGACACCAGCGACCGCCTCTACTTCGAGCCGCTGACATTGGAAGACGTATTGGAAATCGTCCGCACCGAAAACCCGTGGGGCGTGATTGTGCATTACGGCGGCCAAACTCCGCTCAAACTGGCTAATGCATTGGTTGAAAACGGCGTAAACATCATCGGTACATCTGCCGACAGCATCGACGCCGCCGAAGACCGCGAACGCTTCCAAAAAGTGTTGAACGACTTAGGCCTACGTCAACCACCTAACCGCATCGCCCACAACGAAGAAGAAGCCCTCGTTAAAGCCGAAGAAATCGGTTATCCGTTGGTTGTCCGTCCTTCTTACGTACTCGGCGGCCGCGCCATGCAGATTGTTCACTCTGCCGAAGAGTTGCAAAAATACATGCGCGAAGCCGTACAAGTTTCCGAAGACAGCCCCGTATTGCTCGACTTCTTCTTGAACAACGCCATCGAAGTGGACGTAGACTGCGTTTCAGACGGCCAAGACGTCGTGATCGGCGGCATCATGCAACACGTCGAACAAGCAGGTATCCACTCCGGCGACTCCGGCTGTTCATTGCCTCCATACTCTTTGAGCGAAGAGATTCAAGACGAAATCCGCCGCCAAACCAAAGCCATGGCATACGCACTGGGCGTGGTCGGCTTGATGAACGTACAGTTTGCCGTACAAGACGGCGTGGTCTTCGTACTGGAAGTAAACCCACGCGCCAGCCGTACCGTACCGTTCGTATCCAAAGCCACCGGCGTACCGCTCGCCAAAGTCGGCGCACGCGTGATGGCAGGCATTTCGCTAAAAGAGCAAGGCGTAGAAAAAGAAGTCATCCCGGACTTCTACGCCGTTAAAGAAGCCGTGTTCCCATTCATCAAATTCCCAGGTGTGGACACCATTCTCGGCCCTGAAATGCGCTCTACCGGCGAAGTCATGGGCGTAGGCGCAAGCTTCGGCGAAGCCTACTTCAAAGCCCAACTCGGCGCAGGCGAACGCTTGAGCACAACAGGCAAAGTGTTCCTCGCCGTACGCGACGAAGACAAACCGCTCATCGTCAAAACCGCACAAAACTTCCAAGCACTCGGCTACGGTGTCTGCGCCACTCGCGGTACCGCCGAATACTTGAAAGAACACGGCATCATCGTGCAAGCGGTCAACAAAGTGCAGGAAGGCCGCCCACACATCGTGGACGCAATTAAAAACGGCGAAATCGCACTGGTGGTCAACACCGTCGGCAGCACAGTACAATCTGTTACCGACAGCCACAGTATCCGCCGCACCTCCCTCACCCAACGCGTACCGCAATACACCACCATCGCCGGCGGCGAAGCCATGAGCGAAGGCGCAAAAAGCCGCGAACACTTGGGCGTGTACAGCGTACAGGAATTGCATGGCCGTCTGAAAAACAAAGCCTAATCAATCCTATCGGATTTAAATAGCTAAAAGGCCGTCTGAAACCTGATTGCTCAGTTTCAGACGGCCTTTTCATATTTCAAATTCCAACCGTCTGTCCATCAAAACAACCTTTTCTGCCATCTCCAAACAAGCAATAGCAACATGAAATATAATTTCGTTATTGATTGGATTCATACGACAAAATTGTTGTTTTTTCATCATAATCCAAAAATATCGAGTTTAACGCCTATTCTCCTTGCTTTATAATGGCCGTCTGAAATAAAAATACAATTAAAGCAGAAGCATGTCTTTGCAACTTAAGCAGATTTGCATAATTAAATATATGCTTTAATCATAATAATGATAAAATAATACGGCTTTCCTCTAAATTAAAGGGAAAACTGCACAAGAAACGGAAAATAAAATGAGTGTCGGATTATTGCGTGTTTTGGTTCAAAGCCAGACCATCTCAAATCAACAAGCGGAACATTACAACAACCTTTTACAATCAGGCAAAGAAATCCTGCCCAACCTGTTTTCAGACGGCATCATCTCCCCTAAAGCTTTGGGGGAGTTAGTTGCGCGCGTATTCAGCTATCCCCTTTTGGATTTGCACTACTACCCGCGCAATAATGTAGTCAGCGACATTCTGACGGAAGAGCAAATGGTGCAAAACCGTTGCATTCCGATTTTCAAACGCGGACGCAAGGTTTATTTCGCCGTATCCGATCCAACCCAAATCCAAAACTTTCAAAAAATCGCTTTTGCTTCAGGTTTAAGTGTCGACTTGGTCGTAGTTCCCGACGACCAGCTCAGCTCATTGCTGGAATGGCTGGGTCAACGTTCGACAACCATTCTGAAAGAAATCAACGACGAACATGAAGCAACGCAGCAATCGCAATCGCTTTATATCGACAATGAAGAAGCTGAAGACGGCCCTATCCCCCGTTTCATCCACAAAACCTTATCCGATGCCCTGAACGCGGGCGCATCGGACATCCACTTTGAATTCTACGAACAAATGGCGCGCGTCCGTTTCCGTGTGGACGGGCAATTGCGTGAAGTCGTACAGCCGCCTGTCGCCGTACGCGGCCAGTTGGCATCGCGTATCAAAGTGATGGCGCGTTTGGATATTTCCGAAAAACGTATTCCGCAAGACGGCAGAATTCAAATTGCCTTCCATAAACACGGCCGTCCGATTGACTTCCGTGTCAGCACTTTGCCGACATTGTTTGGCGAAAAAGTGGTGATGCGTATCCTAAATTCCGATGGTACATCGCTCAATATCGACCAGCTCGGTTTGGAGCCTTTCCAAAAAGAAATGCTGCTGGAAGCCATCAACCGCCCTTACGGCATGGTATTGGTTACCGGTCCGACAGGTTCGGGCAAAACCGTTTCGCTCTATACCTGCCTGAGTATTTTGAACACAGAAGATGTGAATATTTCAACGGCAGAAGATCCGGCCGAGATTAACCTGCCAGGCGTCAACCAAGTCAACGTCAATGAAAAACAAGGCCTGACGTTTGCTGCCGCACTCCGATCCTTCTTGCGTCAAGATCCTGATATTATTATGGTCGGTGAGATTCGTGACTTGGAAACCGCCGACATCGCCATTAAAGCCGCCCAAACCGGCCACATGGTTTTCTCTACCCTGCATACCAATAATGCACCAGCCACGCTGTCCCGCCTTTTGAACATGGGTGTTGCGCCTTTCAACATCGCCAGCTCGGTCAGCCTGATTATGGCGCAAAGGTTGTTGCGCAGACTGTGTCCAAACTGCAAACGCGAAGTTGAGCGCCCGCCGGTTCCAGCATTGAAAAAAGCCGGCTTTACCGATGCAGACTTGGCTCAAGATTGGAAACTCTACCGCCCGGTTGGCTGCGACAGCTGCCGCGGCAAAGGCTTTAAAGGCCGCATCGGTATTTATGAAGTCATGCCGGTCAGCGATGAAATGCAAAAAGTCATTATGAACAACGGTACAGAAGTTGATATCATGAACATGGCCTATCAGGAAGGCATGGTAGACTTGCGTCGTGCCGGCCTCATGAAAGTCATGCAAGGCCTGACCTCGTTGGAAGAAGTGACTGCTCATACCAATGACTAAACTGCCATATTTTCGAAAATTAAAATAAAGCGGTACGGGGAAACAGTCCGCTTTATTTCTTACAAACAAGGGATAACTCATGGCTCAAGCAGAGCAAAAAAGAAGTCTGTTCGGCTCAAGAAGCAAAGGCAAGCGTTTTACATTTGAAGGAAAAAATACCGAGACCGAACGTCTTGTCCGTGGTGAAGTAGTTGCCAAAGACGAAGAAGAAGCACGCAAAAAACTCCAACGCAGAGGCATTCGCCCTTTGCGTATCAGCAAAGTTAAAACCGCACGCAAACGCCGTATTACCCAAGAAGACATCACGGTGTTTACGCGCCAACTGGCAACGATGATGAAGGCAGGCTTGCCGCTGATGCAGGCTTTTGAAATCGTTGCTCGCGGCCACTCCAATCCGAGCATGACCGAAATGCTGATGCAGGTTCGCTCCGATGTCGAACAAGGTAGCGCATTAGGCAAATCATTCTCCAAATATCCAAAATATTTCGACCGCTTCTATTGCAATCTGGTCAGCGCAGGCGAGTCCGGCGGCGTATTGGAAAGCTTATTGGACAAACTGGCTGTCTATAAAGAAAAAACCCAAGCCATTAAGAAAAAAGTCAAAACCGCACTGACCTATCCGATTGCCATTATCGTGGTGGCGATTGCGCTTATCTTCATCATGATGATGTTTGTGCTACCTGCCTTTAAAGAAGTTTATGCCAATATGGGTGCAGAGTTACCAAGCCTTACCCAACTTGTCATGAACTTGTCTGATTTATTCGTCGACTACGGCTGGATTATGATCATCCTTTTGATTGTTTCGGCCTTCGGCCTGTACAAACTCCATGAAAAATCGCCTACTTTCCAAAAACGAATCGATGCTTTGATTTTGAGACTGCCTGTTTTTGGCACCATCGTCCGAAAAGCGACCATCGCCCGTTGGGCGCGTACGACTTCCACCCTCTTCGCAGCCGGCGTTCCTTTGGTGGAAGTATTAGATTCAGTTGCAGGCGCATCCGGCAATATTCTCTATGAAGAAGCCACTCAAGATATTCGAGCCAAGGTAACCCAAGGCCTGTCGCTAACATCCAGTATGCAAAGTACAGATATGTTCCCAAATATGGTGATCCAAATGGCAGCCATCGGCGAAGAGTCAGGCTCTTTGGACGATATGCTGAACAAAGCAGCCGAATTCTACGAAGATGAAGTAGACAACTCCGTCTCCCGCTTATCTGCCTTGATGGAGCCTATCATCATGGTGGTATTGGGTTCGCTCATCGGTATCTTGCTGATTGCCATGTATCTGCCTCTGTTTAACTTGGGTAATGTCGTAGGTTGATATGCTTGATAGTATTTACTCTGCCATCGACGCCCTCTCCGTTCTTGCGCCATTCGCTATTCCTTTAGCCGTTATTTTGGGATTACTGATTGGCAGCTTTCTGAACGTTGTTATTTATCGCACGCCGATAATGATGGAACGCGAATGGACACAATTTTCTAAAGAGCATTTGGGCATCGAGCTGAAAGACGAAGAAAAACAGCCATTTAATCTGCGCAAACCGGATTCACGCTGCCCCAAATGCAAAAGCCCAATCAAACTTTGGCAAAACATCCCCATCCTCAGCTATGTTTTCCTGGGAGGAAAATGCCACTCCTGCAAAACCGCTATCGGCATACGCTATCCGCTGATTGAGCTGCTGACAGGTGTCTTATTCGGTATTGTCGCATGGCAATACGGCTGGTCATGGGCAACTATTGGCGGATTCATTCTGACTGCCATATTGATTGCGCTGACCTTTATCGATGCCAATACTCAATATTTACCCGACAGCCTGACTCAGCCCCTAATTTGGATCGGCCTGCTGTTTAATCTGAATGATACATTCGTGCCCCTGCATTCAGCCGTTTTAGGCGCAATCGCAGGCTATATGAGCCTTTATACTTTATGCGCCGTCTATAAACTTCTGACCGGTAAAATCGGCATGGGCAATGGCGACTTCAAACTTTTGGCTGCGCTTGGTGCATGGCTGGGCGTAGGAATTTTGCCTGTTCTGATCTTCATGGCTGCCTTAGTCGGGCTGGTGGGCGCACTCATCGCCCGTGTCGGCAAAGGCCAATATTTTGCTTTTGGTCCCAGTCTTGCTGTGGCAGGATGGATTATTTTGGTTGCCAATGCACCTATTACCCAACTGGTACAATGGTGGCTCGTACAATCAGGATTCCGATAATGACATTATGGATAGGCTTGACCGGCGGTATCGGTAGTGGCAAATCATCTATCGCCCAAATGTTTGCCGAACTTGGCGTACCCATTATCGATGCTGATGCCATCAGCCGCTCACTGACCGCTGAAAACGGCGAAGCCCTTCCTGCCATCCGCCAGCTTTTCGGGGATGAGGTTTTTGATCATAAAGGCCGTCTGAATCGTATGGCTTTACGGGAAGAAGTTTTCAGACGGCCTCAATCTAAAAAACAACTGGAAAACCTGCTTCTGCCATTAATCTTAAACAAAATCCAACAGCAGAAACAAAAACTTGCCTCATCCGCCTACGGCATTGTCGATGTACCGCTTTTGATTGAGAATCCGGCATTTAAAGCGGAGACCGACCGTATTTTGGTTGTAGATGTTCCAGAGTCCGTCCAAATCAAACGCGTACACCAGCGCAATGGTTTTTCAGAAGAACAAACGCGTCAAATCATGGCCACCCAAGCTTCTCGACGTGACAGACTGCTGCATGCCGACGATGTATTGGACAATACCCATAGCATGGAAGAAGCAAAAATCAAGGTTGCCCATTTGCATCAATACTATCAATCCATTGCAAAAACTCTGAAAGAAACTGCATGACCGCTCCTGTTGTAAAATGTCCGACCTGCCACAAAAAAGTCGTTTGGAACACCGACAGCCCCTACCGCCCTTTCTGCAGCAAACGGTGTAAACTCATTGATTTAGGCGAATGGGCGCAAGAAAAATACACTGTTTCTTCAGAAGACGACCCTTTTTCAGACCTATTGAACAGCAAATAACCTACGCCGCTTCCTTCAGCCTATCCAAAACAAGCTCAAAACAGTAAAATACCCTCTTTATTCCAATCTATTCCATCCACCATGCTCACCTTCCAACAAATTATTTTCAAATTACAAAACTACTGGGCAGACAAAGGCTGCACCGTTATCCAACCTTTCGATATGGAAGTCGGTGCCGGTACTTCGCATCCAGCCACCTGCCTGCGCGCATTAGGCCCGGAGCCTTGGTTTGCCGCTTACGTTCAACCCAGCCGCCGCCCCAAAGACGGCCGCTATGGCGACAACCCCAACCGCCTGCAACACTACTATCAATTCCAAGTTGCGCTCAAACCAGCTCCCGCCAATATTCAAGACCTATACCTCGACTCCCTGCGCGAATTGGGTATCGACCCTAAAGTACACGACATCCGCTTTGTCGAAGACGACTGGGAAAACCCTACTCTCGGCGCTTGGGGTTTGGGTTGGGAAGTTTGGCTCAACGGTATGGAAGTAACCCAATTCACCTACTTCCAACAAGTCGGCGGTATCGACTGCTCCCCTGTACTTGGTGAAATCACCTACGGTATCGAGCGTCTCGCCATGTATTTGCAAGGCGTAGAAAACGTGTACGACCTCGTTTGGGCAAAAACCCTTGATGGTAACATCGTCACTTACGGCGACGTTTATCATCAAAACGAAGTCGAACAATCCACCTACAACTTCGAATACAGCGATGCCGATTGGCTCTTGCGCCAATTCAACAACTACGAAGAACAAGCTAAACGCCTGCTTGCAGTTGAAGACACCAGTCTTGCCCTACCTGCTTACGAGCTTGTACTCAAAGCCGGCCACACGTTCAACCTCTTGGATGCACGCGGCGCCATTTCCGTTACCGAGCGCGCAACCTACATCGGCCGCATTCGTGCACTGAGCCGTATCGTTGCGCAAAAATTCGTTGAAAGTCGCGAGAAACTGGGCTTCCCATTACTTAAAAACCAATAAGCCCTCACATACATGCCACGCCGCCCTTTGATACATTCAAGTGGCGGCGTTTCTATTTTCAGACGGCCTTAACGTCGATGCCATCGCAAACACTTCCTGCCTGCTTTCAGGTAAAATAAGCCCTTTATTACATAAACCGTCTGAAAACATGAGTTCATCCTCTTCTGCAAAAACGCCCTTTTTCTTACTTTCCCTCGTTGCCATCATTCTTGACCAACTGAGCAAATGGGAAATCTTGAAACACTTTACCGAAGGCGAACGCCTCAATATCATTCCAGACTTTTTTGACCTGACGCTTGCCTATAATCCAGGCGCGGCATTCAGCTTTTTGGCAGACCAAGGCGGCTGGCAAAAATTCTTCTTTTTAGGTCTGGCCGTCGTCATCAGCCTGTATTTGGCCCGTGCCATCTGGCGCGATGAGTTTGGACGCTGGGGCAAACTGGGGGCAGCCATGATTATCGGCGGCGCAATTGGCAATGTGGTTGACCGTCTGATTCACGGCCACGTTGTCGATTTTCTGCTTTTCTATTGGCAAAACTGGTTCTACCCCGCATTTAACATTGCCGACAGCTTTATCTGCGTTGGCGCAGTTTGCTTGGTAATAGACGGTTTGCTGCACAAAAAAACACCTTCAAACGACACAAAGGCCGTCTGAAAACGGAACGCACATGACTCAAAAAACCATTATCCTTGCCAATCCCCGCGGCTTCTGTGCCGGTGTTGACCGTGCTATCAGCATTGTTGAACGTGCACTCGAAGAATTCGGCGCACCCATTTACGTCCGCCATGAAGTCGTTCACAACAAATTCGTCGTGGACAATCTGCGGGCAAAAGGTGCCGTCTTTGTCGATGACTTGGCGGGTGTCCCAAAGGGTGCCACACTGATTTACTCTGCTCACGGCGTATCCAAAGCCGTACAGGAAGAAGCGGCACAACGTGGTTTCCGCGTTTTTGATGCCACCTGCCCTCTGGTCACCAAAGTTCATAAAGAAGTAGCCCGCCTCGATGAGCAAGATTACGAAATCATCATGATCGGCCACAAAGGCCACGTCGAAGTGGAAGGCACGATGGGACAGTTGCCCCCGGGTAAAATGTTTTTGGTTGAGACAGTGGAAGATGTAGCCGGACTGAACATCAAAAATCCTGACAAACTTGCCTACGTCAGCCAAACCACTTTATCGGTAGACGAAACCAAAGACATTATTGCTGCTTTAAACCAACGCTTCCCCAATATCCGCAATCCGCACAAAGAAGACATCTGCTACGCTACAACCAACCGTCAAACTGCCGTTAAAGAATTGGCGGAAGAATGCGATATTGTGATTGTTGTCGGCTCGCCCAACTCTTCCAACAGCAACCGCTTGCGTGAAGTAGCCGCATTGCGCGGAGTTGATGCCTATATGGTCGATAATGCTACCTATCTGAAGAAAGAATGGTTTGAAAACAAAACCAAGGTCGGTGTCACTGCCGGGGCATCTGCGCCCGAAGTCTTGGTTCGAGAAGTCTTGCAAACCATTCAAAACTGGGGACACGAGACCATACGCGAAGGAGAAGGTGCAGAAGAAAGCATTGTATTTGTCTTGCCTAAAGAGTTGCGTCGTGAGGGTGAAAACAAGCAAATCCTAAATAAAGGGTGAGTTTGTTATTTGCTTTATTTGAACTTAAGGCCGTCTGAAAACTTTCAGACGGCCTTAAGTTTATTTTGCTAATAAAAAAGACCCGCCTTTAAGGCAGGTCTTTTCATACATGATCCTGATTATTTCTCAGAAGTATGTTGCTGACGGCGCAAGATAGCCGGAATTTCAAAGTCATCCAGTACAGACTGGTTGCTGAAATCAGCCGCAGTCAGATTCATAGAACGGATATTGCGGTTGGTACGAACCAGGCTTTCAGCACTGCTTTGGCTTTGAGCTTGAGGCGTTTCTTCCGCACCACGTACCAATTGTTGGGTACGAGCAGCAGCGCGCAGTTGGTTGTCAGTACCGTTTTCTTTCAAGCCGGTAGCAATGATGGTAATACGGATAGCGTCTTCGCTCATGCTCTCGTCTTCGGCAGCACCAAATTTGCATTCCACTTCAGGGTGTGCATTTTGGTTGACGATACGCATAATCTCGTTGAACTCAGACATTTTCAGGCAACCAGGAGCAGTGGTAATGTTTACCAATACACCGCGTGCACCATCCAAAGTAACGTTATCCAAGAGCGGGCTGGAGATAGCTTGGTCGGTAGCCAAGCGAGCACGGTCGATACCTTGTGCGAAACCAGAACCCATCATGGCGATACCGCGATTGCTCATCACAGTTTTCACGTCGGCGAAGTCCAAGTTGATCATGTCGCTAGGACAAGTCACCACTTCGGAAATACCGGCAACCGCATCACGCAGTACATTGTCGGCCGCACGGAAAGCTTCACGCATGGTCACGTCTTCGCCCAAAGCAGTCATCAATTTGTCGTTAGGGATAATAATCAGGGAATCAACGCGCTCTTTGAGCTGATCCAAACCTGCTTGAGCGATGTGTACGCGTTTGCCTTCGTAAGCAAACGGACGGGTTACAACCGCAACGGTCAGGATACCCATTTCTTTAGCGATTTCAGCCACAACAGGAGCAGAGCCAGTACCTGTACCGCCACCCATACCGGTAGTGATGAACAGCATGTTTGCACCGCGGATGGCATCTTCGATGGCTTCGCGATCTTCTTGGGCAGCAGCGCGGCCGATTTCAGGATTTGCACCGGCACCTAAACCGCGAGTCAGGTTTGTACCCAATTGAATGCGTTTAGCCGCATTGTTTTTAGCCAATGATTGCGCATCGGTATTGGCACTGATGAACTCAACACCATGAATAGTGTTGGCAACCATGTTGTTGATGGCATTACAACCGCCGCCACCCAAACCGATAACTTTAATAACAGCAGGGCTCGTTGCTGATTCTGCTACGTCGTAAACAAATTCCATTCAATAATCCTCCGCGCCCCGCTTTATAAGGACGGTTCAAAAATAACTCATTATCCGTATTATATAAGAAGTATTCAGATACTGGCAAAAATCTTCTTACCATTCGGCTGTCGGCGTTATATTTTTACTACATTTTTTAACAGAAAATATACAAGTTTTAAATTATTCACTTGGCAATTATTTAAAACTGTTTAATTCCACTTAAATATTCAGGACAAACGGTTGCTGCACCGCCTGCCCTGAAAACTTTTATCAGAAATTATCTCTGAAGAATCTTTGGATTTTTTCCCACAGACCCATTTTTTTGCCTGAATCATTCAGTGCAATCGCACCGGTTCGGCTGGTTTGCTCACCCTCTTCGGCAGCATAGGCCGTCTGAAGCAGGCCGATCGCTGTTGAATAGCGTGGATTACGAATACGCTCGGATACGCCGCCCATTTCTTGTGGAACACCGATACGCGCCGGCAGGTTGAAGACTTCTTCCGCCAACTCAACAATACCGGTCAACATAGAAGCACCGCCGGTCAAAACGATACCGGAAGTCAGCACTTCTTCTGGGAAACCGGAGCGGCGCAATTCGTTCAGCGTCAACTCCAAAATTTCTTCTACACGCGGGCCGATGATTTCAGCCAATACACGACGTGAAATTTGACGTGATTGACGGTCGCCAACACTAGGAACTTCAATCATTTCATCCAAGCCGTCCATAGTCGGAATAGCAGCACCGTAATGGATTTTGATGTACTCGGCTGCACTGTGCGGCGTACGCAAGGCTTGAGCCAAGTCTTTGGTAATCAAATCGCCGGCAACAGGAATAACCGCAGTATGACGGATGGCGCCATTGGTATAAACCGCGATGTCGGTTGTACCGCCACCGATATCGATGACGCACACGCCCAAATCTTTTTCGTCTTCAGTCAAAACGGCGTGACCGCTTGCCAAAGGCTGAAGCATGATTTGATCCATTTGCAGGCCGCAACGTTGGATACATTTTTGGATATTTTGCAAAGCAGTGTTCGCACCGGTGATGATGTGTACACGGGTATCCAAACGCACGCCGCTCATGCCGATAGGCTCTTTCACACCGGGTTGGTTGTCGATGATGTACTCTTGAACCACGGTATGTAAGATATTGTGATCAGGCGGAATATTGATGGCTTTGGCTGTTTCGATGGCACGATCGATGTCGGCTTGCGATACTTCGCCATCTTTAATTTTGACCACGCCTTGTGAATTCAGGCTGCGGATATGGTTACCGGCAATACCGGTGACAACGTGGGAAATTTTGGTATCTGCCATCAGCTCGGCATCTTCTACCGCCTGACGAATGGCTTGCGCGGTAGCGTCGATATTGGTCACCATACCTGCACGCAGGCCGCGTGAAGGGCTTTGACCCAAGCCAACAATGTGGATTTCGTTATCTTCCCGAATCTCGCCGATTAAGGCGATGACCTTGGACGTACCAATGTCTAAGGCACTGATATATTTATTTTGTTGTTGTTCCATAATTGCTCGTTCGCTATGTTGTCTGACTGACGGTTTGATTATTTTTGAAACAAGATTGCTTCACGTCTAATCGGCTATTCACTCTCGGAAGGGTTTTCAGACGGCCTGTAACGGACTGAAAAACCATCCTTATAACGCATATCGACATACTCGATACGACTTTGTTTTTTACGCAGCAGCGATGGCCAAATCTGGACAAACTGCTGCAAACGTTTGATTTCGTTTTCACGCCCCAAGCGCACGGTAATGCCGTTGTTCAATACAAGCAACCATGCCGACCGCGGCGTGTAGATCAATTCTTTGATAGTCAGTTTCAACGGACTCAAAATACCGGAAAAGTCCGCATAATGTTTGACCATGTCTTTGCCTGTCCCCTGCTGCCCTTCAAATATAGGCAGGTCCTGTTTCAGACTTGCGGCAAACACATTGCCCTTACTGTCCACCAAGCCGCCAGCGCGCCAATGCGCAACCGGCACACGCTCGGTCAGGATAATTTCCACGGTTTCCGGAAAACGGCGGCGTACCATTGCCGAGTCAATCCAAGGCAATTCCTGAAAAGCGGCCTGCGCCGAATCAATATCGGCGCGGAACATATTACCCCTGATATGCTCTCGTGCAACGGTTTGCAATTCTTTGTTGGAAGCATATTTCAGCTTACCCTGAATGGCAATCTGTTTCACAGGAAAATATTTGGAATTGTAAAGCCAAGCTATGCCCGAACCTATCAGTAGAAAGGTCATCAGCACCAATAGCCGGCGGGTCAGCCGACCCAATGCGCCTGCATCATCCCACATGAGCGGTCTTCAAAATCTCAATACATAAATCAGCAAAATCTACGCCGGTATGGGCTGCAGATTTTGGCACCAAACTGTGGCTGGTCATACCGGGCAAGGTATTGATTTCCAAAAGATACAGCTTACCGTCCGTATCTTTTAGGAAGTCCACGCGCGAACAACCGTCCGCACCAATCGCCTGCGCGCCACGCACGGCCAGTTCGCGCATCAGGTTTTCCTCATCCTCACTCAAATCTTCCGACGGGCATTGATAAACCGTATCGTCGCGGTTGTATTTAGCCTCGTAGTCGTAAAACTCAGTAGCTGGAATAATATGAATGCTCGGCAGGCCTTTGCCGTTCAATACCGGGCAAGAATACTCGCCGCCTCCGATAAAGCGTTCGGCAATAATTTCACCCTGCAAATGTTTCAATTCTTCGTAAACGCTTTTCAGACGGCCTTTTTCTTTTACTTTTACCACACCGACGCTGCTGCCTTCCGCGGCAGGTTTCACAAACATCGGCAGGCCCAATTTTTCTTCAACAGCATCAAAGTCGCTGTCGTCATGCAATACAGCAAACTCAGGAACAGGCAAACCCACGGCCTGCCAAATCAGTTTGCAGCGGTATTTGTCCATACCCAGCGCGGAAGCGGCCACACCACTGCCGGTGTAAGGAATACCCATCAGTTCCAACGCGCCTTGAACCGCGCCATCTTCGCCGAAAGTACCGTGCAGAATATTGAAGGCCGTCTGAAAACCTTGTGTTTTCAATTCAGACAACGGAGTTTCTTTGGGGTCGAACGCATGGGCATCGACGCCTTTGCTTTTCAAGGCAGCCAAAATAGCGGCGCCGCTGTCCAGAGAAACTTCGCGCTCGCTAGAGAAGCCGCCCATCAACACGGCCACTTTGCCAAAATTCTGCATAATTTCCACTTTCTTAAATACTGATACAGGCCGTCTGAATATTGTTCAGACGACCTATCTGCCCTCAAAGACCAATATGCCCGTTTATTATGATTGTTTCGACAATTCCACCAATGCAGACGGAACGCGGTTGATGCTGCCGGCACCCATATTCAACACAACATCGCCGTCCTGCAAAACATTCAGCAGCATTTGCGGCAAGTCGGCAACGTTTTCGCAGTAAATCGGCTCAAGTTTGCCCAATATGCGGATGGCGCGTGCCAAGGCGCGGGAATCGGCTGCGGCAATCGGCTCTTCGCCTGCGGCATAAACTTCGGTCAACACCAGCGCATCAACGGTATTGAGGACTTTGGTGAAATCTTCGAACAAATCACGTGTGCGGGTATAGCGGTGTGGTTGGAAAGCCAAGACCAAACGTTTTTCAGGGTATGCACCGCGCGCAGCGGAAAGGGTTGCTGCCATTTCAACAGGATGATGGCCATAATCGTCCACCAGCAAAGCAGTTCCGCCGTTTGGTAATTTAATGTCGCCATATTTTTGGAAGCGGCGACCGACACCTTCAAAGCCGAGCAAGCCTTTTTGAATGGCTTCAACCGATGCGCCAACTTCCAGCGCAACGCCGATAGCCGCCAACGCATTGAGGACGTTGTGGCGGCCGGGCATATTCAAAACAACTTCAAACGGCTCTTGCTCGTGTCCTTTCATTTGAACATGAACGGTAAATTTCATTTGCGCGCCAACGTTTTCAATATCGGTCGCGTAGATATCGGCAGTATCGTCCAAGCCGTAAGTGGCGTAAGGTTTGCTGATTTTCGGTAAAATCGCACGGACGTGTTCGCTATCGATACACAAAAAGGCTTTTCCATAGAATGGCATACGGTGGATAAAGTCCACAAACGCCTGATGCAGTTTCTCAACGCTGTGTCCGTAAGTGTCCATATGGTCTTCGTCGATATTGGTTACGACGGACATAATCGGCGTCAGATACAGGAAAGAAGCATCGGATTCGTCGGCTTCGGCAACAATGTATTCGCCTTTACCCAAACGGGCGTTGGTACCTGCGGCATTGAGCTTGCCGCCGATAACGAAAGTCGGGTCAAGTCCTGCCGCGCCGAGAATAGAAGCGGTCAGGCTGGTGGTTGTGGTTTTACCGTGCGTACCGGCAATGGCGATACCATCGCGGAAGCGCATCAACTCTGCCAACATCAGCGCGCGCGGAATCACGGGAATCTGCTGTTCCAATGCGGCAACAACCTCAGGATTGTCTTTTTTGACCGCAGTAGAGGTAACAACCACGTCGGCGCCATTGACGTGTTCGGCAGTATGACCTGGGTAAACTTGGATGCCGAGAGCGCTCAAATGCTCGGTAACGGCATTACGCGCCTGATCCGAACCGGAAACTTTAAAGCCCAAATTGTGTAAAACTTCGGCAATACCGCTCATGCCGACGCCGCCGATTCCGACAAAATGGATGTTGGTCACTCGATTTTTCATCATAACGTTGCGTTCCGGTTGGTTTTTAGTGCGTAAAGGCGTTATTTTAAAGGGCTATCCGCTTCTGCGCTATGCTTTTATTGTAAAGGAATTTTAACAAAAGCAATAAAGGCCGTCTGAAACGCCGTTAATCAACTTTTCAGACGGCCTTGAATCGAAGTCTGCCTGCTTATTCGGTACAAGAGATGGCAACTTCCACCACATCGTCCGCGCTGTGCGGCAACGCCAGCGTACGGGCATTTTTCGCCCATTTCAGGCATTTTTCACGGTTTAATCCGCCGAGGATTTCGGCCAGTTTTTCTGCCGTCAGTTGGGTTTGCGGCAGCAGCAAACCAGCTTCGGCCTGCACCATAAAGCGCGCATTGGCTGTTTGATGATCGTCCACTGCGTGCGGATATGGCACCAGCAATGCACCCAAACCTGCAGCCGTCAACTCGGCAATCGTCAGCGCGCCGGCACGGCAAATCACCAAATCGGCATCGCGGTAGGCAGATACCATATCGGTAATAAATTCAACGCACTCGGCTTGCACACCCAATGCATCATAATCCGCCTGCAGGTTACCCAATTTATTGCGGCCGGACTGATGATACATTTGCGGACGGGCAGCCTCAGGCAATAATGCCAAAGCTTGCGGAACGGTTTTGTTCAACACATCCGCACCCAAACTGCCGCCGACCACCAAGATTTTCAGACGACCTTCACGCCCTTGGAAGCGTTCGGCAGGCTCAGGCAGGTTGGCAATATCCGCGCGGACGGGGTTGCCGACCAAACCGCCTTCGTGACTGAACGCTTTCGGGAAAGCGTATAACACCCGTTTCGCCCAGCGCGACAGTTGGCGGTTGGACAAACCTGCCACGGCATTTTGCTCGTGAATCACAATCGGCACACCGCACAGTTTTGCCGCCAAACCGCCGGGGAAGGTAACGAAACCGCCAAAACCGATAACACACTCGACACGGTGTTTCTTAATAATCTGCTGCGCCGCACGGACGGTTTTATACAGCGTAAACGGCAACATCAGCTTGCGCTTAATACCGTTGCCACGAATACCTTTAATGGCCAGCGTTTCCAAGCGTATGCCGTATTGCGGCACGATACGCTCTTCCATCGAATCCTGACTGCCCAGCCAAATCACATGATGGCCGTGCTTTTGCAGCGACTCGGCAACCGCCAATGCAGGGAAAATATGGCCGCCCGTACCGCCGGCCATCAGCATAAAAGTTTTACCGCTCATGGTTTTACTCCACCGAATAACCGCGCATTTTTTGGCGGTTTTCATAATCAATGCGCAATAACAAAGTAACGCACACCAGCATGATAAAGACAGCCGAACCGCCGTAAGACATAAACGGCAAAGTCAGACCTTTAGTAGGCAGGATACCGATGTTTACACCGATATTGAAGAAACTTTGAATACCAATCCAAATACCGATACCGTTGGCAATATACGCGCTGAACATCAAGCCCGAATCACGCGCCTGCTTGCCGATGGAAAACGCGCGCCACACCAGCCAGCCGTAGCAGAACACCAAAACCAGCATCCCGACAAAGCCAAATTCTTCACCGATAACGGCAAAAATAAAGTCCGTATGCGCTTCAGGCAGGTAGAAACGTTTTTCCAAACTTGCACCCAAGCCCTCGCCAAACCAGCCGCCGCGCGCAATCGCCATCAAGGAATGCGTCAGCTGATAGCCTTTACCCAAAGGATCGCTCCAAGGGTCCAAAAACGCCGCCACACGCGCCATACGGTAAGGTGCGGCCAAAATCAACAAGCCCATACCGCTCACAACGGTCGCCACCAATACGGCAAAATACTTCCACGGAAAACCTGCCAAAAACAGCATACCCATGGTAATCACGACAATCACGACAAACGAGCCAAAGTCCGGCTGACCCATAATCAAAACCAAACCGACCGCCACCAACATAATCGGCAGAATCAAAGTCTTAAACTTGCGGAAGCGTTCCTTTACCCTTACCCACGCGTCACTTTTAAAAGGGCTGCACACCAAATCGCCAATACCGGTAAACAAAGACGACCAACCCAAAGAATCCAAATCGCGCAACATTTCTTCACGGCGCGTAAACAGGCTGGACAAATACAAAACCGTTGCCAATTTGAAAAATTCAGTCGGTTGCAAGTTGAGCGGCCCGATATGAATCCAGCGCGTCGCGCCATTAATCTCACGGCCGACAAACAAAACCAGCAACAACAGCAAACCTGAAACAGCAAAATAAAACGGAATAATCCGCCGCCAGAAACTCATCTTCAGCAGGAAAAGCGGCAAGCATATAGCCACTGTAAACAGGATAAACATTGCCTGTTTGGACACAAAAGAAAACTGGCTGCCCCCTTCCGATGCTGCATACGCAATAGAAGCCGAATAAATCATAATCAGGCTGAAGACCGTCATTAAGACGACCATCCACAAGAGAGAAACATCAAACTTCCGACCATCGCGCGCAATCGGCCGGTCAAGCATTTTGGAAAGACTAATCATGAAAACATCCGTAACGGCTTGAATAAAATATTCAGACGGCCTGCAAATGGGCAAGAGGCCGTCTGAAAAAATGAATTAACGTTATTTTAAAGGTTTATTTCCAAACCAACAATTCAGATTCTTTAAAGATGTCGGATTCTGACGTTCTTTGCGCCCTCCCCTACCCTTTGATATCGGCAAAAGGTCGTCTGAAATCGCTTTTATGTTTTCAGATAGCCTTGTATAAATCTTTTCTTCAGGAAATAGGCTACTTTTTATCCCATGCAAACCCTACGCCAACTGCGGTATTTCCGCCCACGGCTGTATCTGTTCCAACTGCGCGGCGAGGCTAAGCAGCGTGTCTTCGCGCCCGTGTGCGGCGGCGAACTGGGTACCGACAGGCAGCCCGTTATGCCGGTAAAGCGGCACGCTCATGGCGGGGTTGCCGCTCATGTTCAGCGGCGACGTATAACCGACGTATTGCAGCGTCGTGGCGGCTTCTTTTTCTAAAAACGGGTTGTTTTTCAACAGAAAACCCAAGCGCAGCGTGCCGAACAGCAGGCGCATGGCTTTTTGTGCGGCGGGCGGCGGCATCATTTCGCCGATTTTCGGCGTGGTGCGCGGGCAGACGGGCGTCATCAACACGTCGTAGCGTGTGAAAAATGCTTTGGCGGCACGTTCCTGCGCCAGCATCACGTCGCGCGCCCATGCCATTTCGCCCGCACTGATTTGCCGACCCTGCACAATCATTGCCCACGTTGTCGGCTCAAGCAGGCAGTGCGGCAGTTTTTGTCCGGTTTCGTATTGATATTGGTAGAACAGTTTTGCCGTTTCGCCCATGACGATGATGCGGGCGGCTCGGTTGAGCTGTTCAGGCGGCGCAAAATCGGGCGTGGCTTCTTCCAATTTGTGTCCCGCGTCTTGCATCAGTTTCAAACTATGGGCGAACGCGGCTTCCGTGCCTTCGTCGTTGCCACCGCCAAACCATGCCTGTTTCCAAAAAGCTATTTTCAGACGACCTGTTTCTTGTTTCAGGCTGCCTGCAAAACCGTTTTCGGGCAGCGGCGGGCAAGCATACAGGGCGCGGGCTTGGGTTTGGGCGGCGATGTCCAGCAAAACCGCGCTGTCGCGTACACTGCGGGTCAACACATGGTCGCATACCAAACCTTGCCATGCCTCCGATGCGTTCGGCGCGTAACTGCTGCGGCCGCGCGTGGGTTTCAGCCCGAACACGCCGCAGTTGTGCGCGGGTAAGCGAATGGAGCCGCCACCGTCGCTGCCGTGCGCTGCGGGTACGACGCCCGAAGCCACTGCCGCCGCCGCGCCTCCGCTGCTGCCGCCCGCGGTGTAATCCAAATGCCACGGATTGCGCGTGATGCCGTAAATTTCGGTTTCGGTAACGGGATACGCGCCCCATTCGGGCGTAGTGGTTTTGCCGAACACGCGCAGCCCCGCATCGAGATAGGCTTGGGTCAAATCGCTGTTTTGTTTGGCAATGTAATGCTGCATCATACGCGAACCCGACCATGTCGGCGCGCCTTCCCAATCCGCCAGCAAGTCTTTGAGCAAAAACGGTACGCCCGCCAGCGGCGTATCGGCATTTTCAGACGACCCCTGCCACGCCGCCGCGCGTTCGCGCAAATCGTGCGCCAACAGATTGAGCTTGGGATTGACTTCATCCAAGCGGTTTAAAGCAGCCTGCAACACTTCATCGGCGGAGACTTCTTTTTTACGGATCAGCTCTGCCAAACCGACGGCATCGTAACGGATGTAGTCTTGAAAATTCATGGGTTTTCCTTTCGGATTGATAAACACACGTTTTGTCGGTCAGGCATAGCTGCCCGCCGCCTCGCCGTTTGCCCGCATAGGCAAATTTTAAGAAACAGTAACACCGGATAAAGGCAAGGAACAAGTTTACCGTTGCTGCAAAAAGGTCGTCTGAAACTGCCTTAACGTTTTCAGACGACCTTTGAGACAATGACACACAAGGTTTACGGTAAAACCAACCCTCTTTTCATCTTTCAGACGGCCTTACAAAGCCTTAAACGCTTCAATAAACACTTCCGAACGGTGCGCATAGCCTTTAAACATATCAAAGCTCGCACAAGCCGGGCTGAGCAACACGATATCGCCCGCTCCAGCTTGGGCATATGCCGTCTGAACCGCTTCTTCCAAAGTGGCGCAGTCGGTCATATTCAGACCGCAGCCGTCCAAATCGCGGCGGATTTGCGGCGCATCGACACCAATCAGGAACACGCCTTTTGCCTTGCCGGCAAGCGCGTCGCGCAGGGGCGTGAAGTCCTGCCCTTTGCCCATGCCGCCCAAAATCACGAAGAGCGGATTTTGCAAACCGGCAATCGCGGCGGCGGTTGCGCCGACGTTTGTGCCTTTGCTGTCGTCGATGAATACCACGCCGTTTTTCTCGCCGATTTTTTCTACGCGGTGCGGCAGGCCTTGAAAGGTTTTGACGTGTTCGAGCAATTCATTTCGCGGCAAACCGATGGCCTCGCACAAAGCGACGGCAGCCATAACGTTGGCGGCGTTGTGCAAACCTTGTAGCGGGATGTCTTGCGTGGCAATCAAATCTTCATCTCCTTGTTTCAGTTGGCCTGTCTCGCGTTCCAACCAAAAATCGGCTTCGTGTTCCAACGAAAACCATTTCACATCGCGCCCGGCGCGCTTCATCGCGCGGCAGAACACGTCGTCCGCATTCAAAACCTGCACGCCATCGCCACGGAAAATCTTATCCTTGGTATGCGCGTAGTCGAGCAAGTCGTCGTAGCGGTCGAGATGGTCTTCGGAAATGTTCAGCACCGTCGCCGCAGTCGGGCGCAGGCTTTCGGTGTTTTCCAGTTGGAAACTGGAAAGCTCCAACACCCACACGTCCGCCTTTTTGCCTTCGCGCTGCAATTCCGCCTCCAAAACCGGCGTGCCGATATTGCCCGCGATAACGGTATCTAGCCCGCACTTGATGCAGAGATAGCCGACCAGGCTTGTTACCGTGGTTTTGCCGTTGCTGCCGGTAATCGCAATCACCTTGTCGCCGCGGCGGTTCACAATGTCCGCCAGCAATTCGATGTCGCCCAACACGCGTCCGCCGTTTCGCTTAAAGGCCTCGATATCCGGCTGCCGCTCGCTGATGCCGGGACTGAGCGCCAGAATATCGAAACCATTATCCAACGCATCTTTCAGACGGCCCGTGTAAAACACCAGCCCGTCAAACATCTTACCGATTTGTGACACGCGCTCGGCTTTCAGCTCCGCATCATACGCGGCAACCTCCGCGCCGTTTTTGCGCAGGTAGGCAATCATGGAAATACCCGTGCCGCCGAGTCCGGCGACGAGGATTTTTTTATTTTGAAAAGTCATTTTGGTTTTGTCCTAAGTTTTTTCAGACGGCCTTTGAGTAAGGATTCAATATCCTTTCTGATTCAATTCTCGGTAAGCATCGCAACCTAGCTGTATTCCGTTATCACAAGCCTTACCAAACCACTCCTTGGCAATCTTATAGTTCTGACGAACACCTTCTCCGTTGGCATACATCACACCAAAATTATATTGGGCTTTAGCATGCCCTTGTTCTGCCGCCCTGCCAAACCACTGCACTGCCTGTGCATTGTCTTGACGGACTCCTTGCCCTTGAAGGTACATCATGCCCAAATTAAATTGAGCTTGAGCATCTCCCTGCTCTGCTGCCTTTCTGTACCACTTAATCGCCTCTACATAATCTTGACGTACACCTTCCCCTCTCGCATACATATCGCCTAAATTATATTGTGCATCTACATTCCCTTGTTCCGCAGCTTTACGATACCATCCTATAGCCTGTATGTAATCCTGATGCACTCCTTCCCCGTTAGCATATGCCACACCTAAATTATACTGACCTATGGCATCTCCATGACCAGCCGCTCTACGAAACCATTTCAACGCCTGCTCATAGTCTTTGCCAACACCTTGCCCATTAGCATACAGCATACCCAAATTTAACTGAGCATCTGTATTTTCCTGATTCGCAGCCCTATAAAACCATTTTGCAGCCTGAGCATAGTCTTTGCTAACACCTTGTCCATTTTGATACAGCATGCCCAAATTATTTTGGGCTCCAGTATCACCCTGTTCGGCAGCCTTACGATACCATTCTGCCGCCTGTACATAATCTTGACCAACACCCTGCCCTAGCTGATACATTACACCCAGGTTAAATTGAGCTTTAGCATTCTCTTGCTCTGCTGCCTTACGAAACCACTGCACTGCTAGTCTGTTGTCTTGACTAATACCCTGTCCATTGGCATACATTGCTCCAATACTTAATTGAGCTTCTGGATCTCCTTGCTCCGCAGCTCTCAGCATATTCTTAAAATTTGGAATACTCTCAGCTAAAGCTGCCTGTCCTAACCCAAAGCAAGCCATCACGCCCATTATTATTTTTTTCACCGAAACATTCATTCTAAAATCCATTACATTCAAATTATTATTTCTGTTTTATCCTAGTTTTTCAGACGGCCCTTAGCAAAATTTAATATCCTGCCTAATCCAATTTTTGATAAGCATCACAACTTTGCTTGTCTCCATTAGCACAAGCCTTCTTAAACCATTCTTTAGCAACTATTTTACTTTGACGTACACCTTGCCCTTTTAGATACATTACACCTAAATTGTATTGGGCCTCAGAACTTCCTTGCTCCGCTGCTTTACGATACCAATATAAGGCCTGCTTATCATCTTGACGAACACCGAATCCATTATGATAAGCCACGCCAAGATCTGATTGAGCTTTGATATTTTCTTGATCTGCTGCACGATGTAGCCATAGCACCGCCTGTTTAAAATCTTTTTGCACGCCTAAACCATGCATATACCTTGTAGCCACAGTATATTGTGCTTGATTATCTCCCTGCTCCGCCGCCTTTCGATACCATTGGAACGCCTTCTCAGGAGCTTTACCGACACCTAATCCGTTATCATACATAATGGCTAAATTGTATTGGGCATCAAGATACCCTTGTTCTGCCGCCTTTTCATACCATTGAGCTGCTTGATCATAATCTTGTTCAATGCCTTTACCAAAAAAATAGATTGTTCCTAAATCATACTGAGCTTTAGCAAAGCCTTGTGCAGCAGCTTTTTGAAACCAATATTTGGCTTGCTCATAATCTTGAGCAACACCTTGTCCCTTATAATATAATCCCCCTAGATTGCTCTGCGCTTCAACATCCCCCTGTTCTGCCGCTCTACGGAACCAATGTTCTGCCTGTTTATAATCTTTGGTAGCCCCTTTCCCCAAGTAATACATCAAACCTAAATTAAATTGGGATGCAGCATTCCCTTGTTTGGCTTCTTGCTCTGTTTCTGCAAAATTTGGGATATCACTTGTATTAGCCATCTGTCCGAATCCAAACAAAGCAACTGCTATTTTTCTTAACCAATTTTTCATTTTACATTCTCTCTTATATTCTTTAATGTCATAGCAGCATTTTCAAACAGACTTAATCTGAAAATTCCTCAAAAAATCTGTTTACACCGTAGCTACTCAAAATCTGCTGCAATTCCGGTGTGCGCACCCATGGGTCAACCGCCATTGGCGGCATAGGCGGTTCGATACCGTCTTCGTTTTGGTTACGACACCAATCTGCCATGGCAAAAACTTGGATTAAAACCGGCTCGGCAAGTGCTTTATCGATGTCCAGTTCGCTCATGGCTTGGGCAAAGCAGGCGATCCATTCGTTGCGGACTTGTACGTTGACGGCAAAAGGCATATGGCGGGCACGCAGTTGGGGATGGCCGTATTTTTCGACAAAGAGTTGTGGACCGCCGAGCCAGCCGCTGAAAAATTCGTAGAGCTTTTCGCGTATCAGGGTCATGTCTTCGCCGTGCATTTGGCGTAAGGCTTGGTATTTCGGCTCAAGTTCCATTAAGTCGTAGAAACGGTCGGTCAGGGTGCGGATGCCGGTTGCGCCGCCGAAAGATTGGTACATGTTTGGAGACTTTCTGTGTGGATTATTGCGGGATTTATTTTGGGACGTAGGATTCAGGCAAGCATGCTTACCTTACATAATGGCCGTCTGAAACTTTCAGACGGCCTTTGGAGATTTAGCGGATTTTGAGGGTACTTAAACCAATCAGCACCAAGACGATGGTGATAATCCAGAAGCGGACAACGACTTGGGTTTCTTTCCAGCCTTTTTGTTCGTAATGGTGATGAATCGGCGCCATCAGAAAGATGCGTTTTTTGGTTCGTTTGTACCAACCGACTTGCAACATAACGGAAATGGCTTCAACAACAAACAGGCCGCCCATGATGACGAGGACAAATTCTTGGCGGATGATGACGGCAACGGTACCGAGCGCCGCACCAAGCGCGAGCGCGCCGACGTCGCCCATAAAGACTTGTGCCGGATAGGCGTTAAACCACAAAAAGCCGAGACACGCACCACACATGGCGGTACAGAAAATCACCACTTCGTTTGCGCCGGCAACGTAAGGCAATTGCAGGTATTGGGCAAATTGGGAGTGGCCGCTGGCATAGGCAAAGATAGCAAGACCGGCGGCGACAAGTACAACGGGGAATGCGGCTAAGCCGTCCAATCCGTCGGTCAGGTTAACGGCATTGGATGTGCCGACGATGGTCAGGTAGGACAATACCAAGAAGCCAACTACGCCAAGCGGCAAGGCAACTTGTTTGAAGAAGGGAACAATCAGGATATTGTTGGCAGAATTTGTCGCAAGGTAGAACAACGCCAAACCGGCGATGATGGCAACGCTGGACTGCCACACCATTTTGAATTTGGCAGACACGCCGTTAGGGTCTTTATAAACCACTTTACGCCAGTCGTCGTAAAAACCGAGTGCGCCGGTAGCAAGCAAGACGCCTAAGAGAATCCAGATATAAGGATTTGCCCAGTTGCCCCACAAAATTGTGGACACGGTAATAGCGGTCAAAATCAGCGAGCCGCCCATGGTTGGCGTACCGTTTTTGATCAGGTGGGTTTGAGGGCCGTCAGTACGGACGGCTTGGCCGACTTTAAGCGCAGTCAGCTTGCGGATGGTCCACGGACCAAGCAATAGAGAAAACGCCAAAGCAGTCAGCGCAGCCATCACGGCACGGAATGTGGTGTATTGAAAAATATTCAGGCCGGTTAACCAGTTACTGAAATGTGCGAGCCATAAAAACATGGGGCTTCCTTTTTTGTTTTTGTTGTTACAGTGGGCTTATTGCCCAATTAAAAATAAATCGGTATGCCGTCTGAAATTTCAGACGGCCTTATTGAGTAAGATTATTTCTCTACCACGCAAATCGGATAGTTTCCGGGATTCTTTCCGCCGCCTAAATCCAAGCAGGTATCTTCATAGATAAATGCCTGTACTTTCATTCCGGCATAAAACGCGGCAATCAGCAAACCAGTCAATAGTAAAATCTTTTTCATATTTCAGACGGCCTTCTTAAGTTTTATTTTCTTGGGTCTGAAAATAATCCTTGGGATGTAAGCAAAACAAGCTGTAACAAATTGCAGCGCGAATAATGACATCCAACAATGGAAACCCGATTCTAGGGGAAACCAAATAACCGACCATATTGTAGACGATATACAGTATACAGCCATAACCTACGCGCCCAATCCTTACCTCTCCATAATCCAACAGCACTAACCAGCATCAATATCACTTGCACAAGCAAATGAAAATTTCCTAACCAAAATTCAAACCAACCCCAACGTCCTCTTGTGCTTTCGTATGCTTCGCTTATTGTCTCAAATCCTACATCTTTGATGTACTGCCACACTGCAACCGGCCATAAAACTGCTGCCACTACCATCATCCCAACGATAACCTGCAACAGTATAGGCCGTTTCCTTTTCTGTTCCATTTTCAGACAACCTCTTTATCCGTCAGTGCCTCGACCACTTCTTCCATCTTCATAAAGCGTGATCCCTTGACCAATACAGTAGCGCGTTCAGGCAAATCGTGGCTCAACACTTGAATCAGCGGATCTTTGTCAGCAAACCACAAACCTTCCGCGCCAAACGTTTCCGCTGCTTCAACGCTGTTGTCGCCGACAAAATATGCGGCCTCGATGCCTTTATCCCGTGCATACGCGCCAACTTCGGCGTGCATGGCGGCGGCTTCGTCCTCACCCAATTCGCCCATGTCGCCCATCACAAAAATACGCGGCGCAGGCATAGCAGCGAGCACATCAATGGCGGCTTTCATACTGTCGGGGTTGGCATTATAAGTATCGTCAATCAAAGTCGCGCCTTTAATGCCTTGCTTGATATTCAGACGACCTTTGATATTACTGAAATTTTTCAGGCCGTCTGAAACTTCGGCAAGGCTCAAACCTGCCGCCAAAGCCAGAGCAGCCGCCGCTACGGCATTATGCACATTGTGACGGCCGGGGACTGGCAACACCACGGCAACACGTTCATTGCCACGCACCAAATCAAATTCGCAGGACAACGGTTTCAACTCAATATTTTCTGCATGGACATCGCCACTGGCAACGCCGAAAGTCTGAGCATTCAATTGCGCAGTAGCAGCTTCAAATGTAGCGATATTGGCATCTTCGCACGGAATCAGCGCAATGCCGTCTGAAAGCAAACCTTCGTAGATTTCACTTTTTGCTTTAGCAATATCGCCGACGCCATCAAAACCGCAACCGACATGCGCGCGCAAAGCGTTATTAACCAGAGCAACATTCGGACCGGCAATTTGGGTCAGCAAAGACAATTCGCCAAAATGGTTCATACCCATTTCAATGACGGAGTAGCGGTGTTTTTCGTTCAGTTTCAACAAAGTCAGCGGCAGGCCGATATGATTGTTAAAATTGCCGGCAGTCGCCAACACAGCTTCATTACCGAATCGATGACGCAATACGCAGGCCAACATCTCTTTAACCGTCGTTTTACCGGAAGAGCCGGTAATGCCAAAGACAAACGGATTCACATTTTCACGCCACGCCTTCGCCAGTTTTTGCAAAGCCGCAAGCGTATCGTCAACCTTCAATGCGCCTTTCAAAGCCGCACAATCTTCGCGCGAAACCACAACTGCCGTTGCCCCTGCTGCCAAAACATCTTCAACAAAGTCATGCGCGTCAAAGCGCTCTCCGGCAAGCGCGAAAAATACGTCGCCTTCCTGAATATCGCGGCTGTCTGTAACAATACGCGAAACGGGTTGATTTTCAGACGGCACCGGAAGGCCGAGCGTTTGACAGATGAAATTTAGGTCTAGTGGTTTCATGATTGTGTTTCTTGTCCTTGTTCTACTTGTTCTAACGGTTCCACATTTTTATCCGTATTTTGGGAAACCATTTTTAAATGACGATAATTACGTCCTGCCAGCACAATAAAAAGAATAGCGGCAAAATTTACACCGACAGAAAGCTTATTTACCGTAAGGCTGAACCATAGTTTCAATACACTATCTATATAAAATACAAAAGAAAATACATCGCTTGCAAAAGCAATTTGCAATAAGCATGGCATGTACACATATGTCATTCTCTTAAAACCGACTTCACGGAATTTAAACGCATTCCATGCTGCAGACAACGCCAACATACCCAAAATGAAAAGTAAAATCCCAAAAAACACAGCCCATGCTATGCTGTTAATCAGTCCTTGCACACTCTGAATTGATGCCAGAATCAACCAAACCACGCCCTGCACAAAAGTCAGCCATGCCATAAATTTGCCGCTTTTGGGCAATTTTTTATATTCAGGAAATGTATTGGAAAACCAACTTTTCATACTACAAATCACTTTCTCTTATCAACTGCCGATTTTCCCGTACTGCTGGTAATCGGAAAAACACAATACAATGGTTTCACCGTTTTGGCGGTAGGGGTGGCAAAGGCTGTAATTGCCATCTTTTGCCTCATAACGTATTTCATTTGTTTGTCCAGCAAATACCCTCTGCAAGTATTCACGCTCGCTCAGATTTGGGGCATAAAGATATTGCGTTTTGCTGATTGTTTCTTTATTGCCATTCCGAGTAACGACAAAACCATTATCATCGCCTACTCCCCGAGCATTGGGTGCCTGCTCATCAATCCCACTTAACTGGGAATCAGCTGAGAAAGCCAAATAAACCTGTTTATTACCGATCGTATCCGGCACAATCACTGTAGCTGCTTTAAAGGCAGAATCTTCCTTCGACATCAGCTCAAGGATTAACGCTGCTTTTTTAATATACGCAAAATCAAAACGATAATCTGCCAATGCATTGATTTGCGATGGATTATCCTTGACGATACGCTCTAGAGATTGAGTCAAAATCTGACGTTTTTTCTGAACAGTCAGATAATTTCCGCCAAATAACAGGGCTGCTAAAACGGGAAATACTGCCAACAACAAATATAAGGTTTTTCGGCCACCTTTGCTTTCTTCCTCTTGTCCTCGCTCGGCAATACGGGTCAAATTCAGCATGATGTTCAGTATCAAGGCTCCCGCCATCACGGCAAAAATCCCCAAAATACTCATCAGGAAAATTTCCGTAATGTATTCGCGGAACACCTTAAGCCCGAAAACATTGGATAGAATCAGAACAAATACCCAGTACACCAGCAGCACAACTGCCACCATACCGACGATATTCGTTGCCTTAACCAATTTCTTTGCGTTCATACTCTCAAATCTTGTTCAGACGGCCTATCTGTTCTGATTAATCAGCGGATACGGATTCACCGCGCCGTTCGGCAGATATACACCGTAATGCAGGTGGGCCGGTGTGGTTCTGGCATTGCCGGTTTTACCGACATAGCCGATGACCTGTCCTTCTTTTACTCGTTCATACAGGCGGATACGGGCAAATTTATTGAGGTGGGCATAGTAATGCCACGCACCCGGCCCTTGAATACCGATAACTTTACCGCCCAATCGGTTGCGCCCGATTTTGGTGACGATACCGGGCGTGGTACTGCGTATCGGCGTGTTTTTCTTAGCAAAAATATCCACACCTTCATGCCTTCGCCCCTGACTGCGCGCTGCGCCCCAAGTGTCGTCAAAACGCTTGCCTTTAACGGGATTCGGCAGGCTTTGCTCGACCGGAGGCTGTTGCGCCCTCAACTGCTCGATTTCGGCAGTAGGACGCGGAAGTTGTTTGGTTGTACAGCCTGCAAATAAAACTACGGCTGCACTGATTAATAAGGTTTTTGTCGGCATTTTCAGCATCAAATCGGTCTCCTTGTTGTTCAGACGGCCTTATTAAAAAGTCTTCCGAAACAAACAACTGTGATGGGTTTAATGGCTGACGTGCCGTAATGCGTGTGTCGTATTGCTTTTATTGTATATGTTTAAATCTTTTTCAGACGGCCTTAAGGTTTCGGGCCGTCTGAACATTTGCGATATGGCTTAACCGCGCTCTGCCAATGCTTTTTCTGCGATTTCAAAATCGGAGAAATGATGCTTCACGCCTTGTACATCCTGATAGTTTTCATGCCCTTTACCAGCAATCAGAATGATGTCGTTAGCGGCAGCCTGCTCAACCGCATAACGGATGGCAACGGCACGATCAACTTCGACACGTTCAGGATTAGATACAGCAGGCAAAATATCGTTGATGATGTCTTGAGGATTTTCCAAGCGCGGGTTATCGCTGGTAACCACTACTTTATCGGCACCCTGAACTGCTGCCGCACCCATCAATGGGCGTTTGCCGCAGTCTCGGTTGCCGCCGCAGCCGAATACGCACCACAAAGCCGCGCCCTGCGGTTTGATTTCCTGCAAAGTGGAGAGTGCTTTTTCCAGTGCATCCGGCGTGTGGGCATAATCGACAACGACCAAAGGTTTGCCGCTGTTCATAATGCAATCCATGCGGCCTGAAGCGGGACGGATTTTTGCCAGTACTTCCAAAACGTTATTGAGTGGATAACCGTTGGCACACAGCAAGGCAACGCAGGCGGCGAGGTTTTGCGCGTTGAATCGTCCGAGCAGACGGGTACGGCATTTTCCTTCGCCCCATGGTGTTTGGAATACGGCTTCCATGCCGTCTGAAGAAGCGGTGAAATCGGTAATGCGGATATCGGCTTGCTCGCTGAAACCATAGCCATAAACGGCTAAATCGGGACAGTCTTTTTTCAGACGGCCTGCGAGTTCTGCACCGTATTCATCATCGACATTGATGATGGCGTGTTGCAGACCATGCCAGTAGAACAGGCGCGATTTGATGGCACCATAGGCTTCCATGGTGCCGTGATAGTCGAGATGGTCGCGGGTGAGATTGGTAAAGATTGCGCTGCGAAACGGCACGCCGTTGACGCGCGATTGGTCAAGGCCGTGGCTGGAAACTTCCATCGCGGCGGCTGTTGCGCCTTGCTGGCGGAAGCGGTAGAGCAGGGTTTGGACATCGACAGGAGCAGGTGTGGTATGTGTGGTTTCTTCCAATGTGCCCCAAAAGCCGTTGCCGACTGTGCCGATAATGGCGGTTTTTTCGCCCAACAGATCGGCAGCTTGCGCCAGCCATTGTGTGATAGAGGTTTTGCCGTTGGTACCGGTTACGCCCCAAACTTTAAGGCTGTCTGAAACATTACCGTAAACCTGCGCCGCCAACATACCGGCGCGATGTTTCAGATCTTTAATGCCTTGATTAGGAACGTTCCATTCGGGATTCCATGTAAATTTGCCGTCATCATCCCAAAAAACAAAGGTTGCACCGTTGGCAATGGCGGCAGGAATATAGCTGCGGCCGTCTGTATATTCGCCCTGACAGGCAACGAAAATGTCACCCTGTTTAATTTGTCGGCTGTCTGAATGCAACAAACGCCCTGCTGCGTTTTCACACAGCAGAGGCGGAAAGTTGGTTTCAGCCAAGGGGGTTAACTTGCTGAACATAAACAATATCTCTTTGATTGTTTGGATTATGACGGTACTTTGACGGTAGCGGTATTACTTAAAGGCTTGGTCGGGGAAACACCCAAGATGTTCAAGCTTCCGCTCATGACTTCTTTGAATACGGGACCGGCAACCACGCCGCCGTAATAGCCGTTGGCAGTCGGTTCGTCAATGGTAACGGCCACAATAACGCGTGGATTTTTAGCCGGAGCAAAACCGATGAACGTACCGACGTGTTTGTTGTCCACATAGCGGCCATTAACCAGTTTACGCGCCGTACCGGTTTTCGCACCTACATCGAAACCATCAACAGCACCGGCAGTACCGGTACCGCCGGCTTCAGTAACGGAAACCATCAACTCGCGCACTTTTTTCGCAGTAGAGGCTTTGATGACGCGCTTGCCTTTAGGTGCAACCGCTTGTTTTTCAAAGCTGACCGGCAACAATTCGCCGTCATGGGTCAAGACAGTATAGGCACGAGCCAATTGCAACAGGCTTAATTGCAGGCCATAACCGAAAGACATGGTTGCCTGTTCGATTTTTTGCCATCTGCGCCAGCTTCTCAACAAACCTGCAGTCTCGCCAGGAAAGCCTGAATGCATGCGCACGCCCACACCTAAATCATGATAGAAATCGTACATTTCTTTAGGCGTAAACATGGCAGAAAGTTTACTGGTACCGACGTTGGAAGATTTTTGCATAATGCCGCGCACATCCAAAGTAGGATAAACGTGGGTATCTTGTACGGTAGCCGGACCGATTTTGTAAGGCAGGGTATTGAACGTATCGGTTGCATCCACTTTACCGGAATCCAATGCTTTGGCAATGGTAAACGGTTTCATTGCAGAACCGGGTTCAATCATATCGGTTACGGCGCGGTTACGGCGCTGTTCGCTATTGGCTTGACCCGGTTGATTCGGATCGTAAGCAGGGCTGTTGACCAAAGCCAAAATTTCGCCGGTTTGCGCATCCAATACCACAACCGTACCCGCTTTGGCTTTGTGATAAGCCACAGCCTTGTTCAACTCGTCATAAGCCAGCGTTTGAATACGCTGATCCAAAGACAAAATCATGTCTTGGCCATTTTTAGGCACGCTGTTGCGTGGAGAGTCGAGGCTGTCAACGATATTACCTTTGTTGTCACGCAATACGACTTTCGCACCATCTTCACCGCGCAGACTGTCTTCACGGGAAAGCTCCAAGCCCTCTTGACCTTTGCCGTCGATATTGGTAAAACCGATAACATGCGCAAACAGATTGCCCATCGGGTAATGGCGTTTCAATTCTTTTTGGAATGCGATACCTTTAATGCCCAATGCTTTGATTTCTTCTGCTTTCTCGTAGCTGAGTTGACGTTTCAGATAGATAAAGCCTTTGTCTTTTTTAGACAATTTATTTTTCAAAACTTCAACAGGCACATCGGCAATGGCCGACAGTTTTTCTAACTGCTCGTCAGTCGGCATTTCCTCCATGCCGGAAGGCATGGCATACAATGATTCGGTAGGCGCACTCAACGCCAATGTAGCACCATTGCGGTCGGTAATCATACCGCGTGATGCAGGCAGCGGAAGTGTGCGCACAAAACGTTGGTCGCCCTGATTTTTCAAAAACTCATGCTGACTGGTTTGCAGATAAACCCCGCGCACCAACAGACCGGTAAATGCCAGCGCAACGGCACCCAGCACCAAACCAATACGTCCGTTACTTGTCAGCGGTTTTTTTGTTTTTGTGGTTCCAGACAGCATTTGAGGTTTATATTCGTTCTTAATTAACATGTTGGACTTCTCATGACTTAGCTGCTCAGTGAGCTATTAATTCCCGTAAACACCTTGAAAACAAGGCTATATTCTTATTTTTTGCGTTCCAGCATAGCCGTATTATGCGCACCCGGCGGAAGCAGATGTTGCTTTTCGGCCGCCACTTTAATCAGTTTGTGGTTTGCCAATCTTGCTTGCTCCAGTTTCAAGCGCGCGTAATCCTGTTCCAACTGAATTTCCCGCTTTTGCGCCTTATCCAACTCGATAAAGTGCAAGCGCGACTGGTTTTGCTTAAACACTACGGCAAAGGCAGAAACCGTCACCAAAACCAGTAATAAAATATTCAACTTACCCATTTCAAACTTTCAGACGGCCTGTCAACAGAAACATCCCTTGCGACAATGCCGAAACGCTTTCCCTAGTCAACAACCGAAAATTCGCCGCTGCTGCGCTCCGCCACACGCAAAACTGCACTGCGCGCACGCGGATTGGTTTCAGTCTCTGTCGAACCCGGTTTGATTGCTTTGCCCACAGCCTTCAAAGGCGGTTGAGGCAAATCCGCTTCCTTGACCACCGCCCAACGGGGCAAAGGCGCATGTTGCGAATATTTTTTAATAAACTGCTTCACAATTCTGTCTTCCAGCGAATGGAACGCAATGACGGCCAAGCGTCCACCCTCTTTCAGACGGCCTGCAACCTGCGGCAAAACTGCCTCTACCTCTTCGAGCTCGCGGTTAATAAAGATGCGAACTGCTTGGAAGGTGCGCGTAGCAGGGTCTTGTCCGCGCTCACGAGTACGGACGTTTTGCGCCACAAGCTGCGCCAGCTTGCGGGTTGTATCGATGGGACTCTCCTCGCGTTGCGCAACAATGGCGCGCGCAATCTGGCGACTAAACCGCTCTTCACCATAATTCTTAATTACCTCGTGTAAATCCTGTTCGGATGCGGTTGCAATCCATTCTGCCGCAGACATCCCGCGAGTCGGATCCATCCGCATATCCAACGGCGCATCAAAGCGGAAACTGAATCCGCGGCTGCCATCGTCAATTTGCGGCGACGAAATCCCCAAATCAAAAAGCGCACCGTCAATCTTATCGATGCCCAATTCATCCAAGGCCGTCTGAAATGTTTCAAAACCATTGTGTACGACACTGACACGTTTATCTTGCACCGCCAGCTCATTGGCTACCGCAATCGCCTCAGGGTCTTTGTCAAAAACAACCAAACGACCCTGCTTGCCCAAACGCGACAAAATCAGCCGGGAATGCCCTCCCCTGCCGAACGTACCGTCCACATAAATCCCATCTTCACGGATTGCCAACGCATCCACCGCCTCATGCAACAAGACAGTAACATGCTGATAATTTTCAACTTTACTCACAATTGCAAATCCGTTTGACTCAATTGGAAAGCCAATTCATCAGGATCGATATCCAAAGCCTGATTCATTTCCTCTTCCCAATGTTCGCGGCCCCACAACTCCATACGGTTTGCACGGCCAACCAAAGTAACTTCTTTTTCAAAATCTACGCGTTTGCGCAGATTGGCCGGAATCAAAACGCGTCCGGCGCTATCCCACTCCAAAATCTCCGCATTGTGCAGCAGCAAATTCTGATACCGTTGCAAAGCTTCATTGCCGGCCACTTTCAACTTCAAAATCTGCTCGGCTTTTTCTTCCCAAACGGGCTCGGGGTACATCAATAATTTTTTTCGGGAATCCAGTGTGACCACAATTGCAGGCGTATAACGGCGCAGCAAAATATCGCGGAATTTGGCAGGAATCGCCAACCGCCCTTTACTGTCCATACTCAATTCATGAGCACCGCCAAACACATTACACCCCAAATTCGATTAAAATAAAACTAGAGTGGGATTAAAAATCCCACCTTCCTAAAATATTTCGTCTTCACTTCTACGGAACACTTTTTAGGAAAAAGTAACCACTTTCACCCACTATGCCCCACCAACCGACACTATAAGAAATTTTGGCAATCAGGTCAAATCAACCCTTTATCTGAAATGAAACACTAAACACTTAAAATTCAATAGCTTATATATACAAAAATGCATGACAAATTAATATGCTAGCCATTTTATATGGCATAAAACACCATATCTAGTATTGTTTATGTTTTTAAAATACTACATATAGTATTTTTACACCCGATTACCACCCCTCTCACAAGGGGCTATAATATACAAACAAATTCAAATTTTTTACATTATCTAACAGTCATGAAGCCACAACTCCCCCTTCCTTCCCCTGATGCACAAGCCTCTTCAGCACACCTGACCAAGCTTATAAAAAACGAAATTGAACAACATCAAAACTGGATACCCTTCTCCCGTTTTATGGAGCTTGCCCTTTACACACCTCAATACGGCTATTACAGCGGAGGCAGCCATAAAATCGGTACGGACGGCGACTTCATTACCGCCCCCACCCTCTCCCCCCTATTCGGACAAACCCTTGCCAAACAACTTGCCGAATTACTGCCGCAAACAGCAGGCAATATCTATGAATTTGGTGCAGGTACAGGTCATCTCGCTGCCACACTCTTGCAAAACCTTTCAGACGGCCTAAATCATTACTATATTATCGAACTATCAGCAGAGCTTGCAGAGAGACAACGCCAACATATTCTTGAACATACTTCCCCCGAAGCAGCCACAAAAGTCATCCACCTCACCACATTACCCGAACACTTTGACGGCATCATCATCGGCAACGAAGTATTGGATGCCATGCCGGTGGAACGCTTGATTTATCAAGATGAAGGGTTTCAACAAATCGGCGTGAGCCTAGAGAATGACGAGCTAATCGAAGCCATCAGACCATTGACCCAAGCCGAACTGATACAAACAGCCTCCTTGTACCTCCCTCCCCTCCATTCATACACAAGCGAGCTACATCCTGCACAATATGCCTTTATCCAAACCCTGGCCGCCAAATTGCAGCGCGGCGGTATGATATTTATCGATTACGGCTTCGACGCCGCCCAGTATTACCATCCGCAACGCAAAGAAGGCACATTTATCGGCCACTATCGCCACCACACCATCCATGACCCATTTTTCAACATCGGCCTGACCGATCTGACTGCACATGTCAATTTCACCGATATTGCACGCGCCGGCATAGAATCAGGTTTGGACTTAATCGGCTACCTGCCCCAATCTTATTTCCTGCTCAATCTCGGCATCACCGATTTGCTGGCACAAATCGGCAGCCCAGATTCAGTTGAATACATCCAAGCAGCCGCCGCAGTACAGAAACTGATACATCAGCATGAAATGGGCGAACTTTTTAAAGTGATCGCTTTTGGCAAAAACATCGATATCGACTGGGCAGGCTTTAGCCACGGCGATATTTGCCATAAGCTATAGCCTGACAACCTACTTTTTATTTTTTAAAAACAATAAGAAATAAAAAAAACCAAAATTAGCGCTTGCCAAATATTCAAAAAAAACTATAATAGCGACTTCACGAAACGGCGAATTAGCTCAGTCGGTTAGAGCAGAGGAATCATAATCCTTGTGTCCGGGGTTCGAGTCCCTGATTCGCCACCAAATTTCGGGGGTATAGCTCAGTTGGTAGAGCGCTTGCATGGCATGCAAGAGGTCAGCGGTTCGATCCCGCTTACCTCCACCACTAAACAAAAAAGCTCTTGTTAAACGCAAGAGCTTTTTTGTTTGGCTTAATTAATAACTGATTGCTCATTAATTTTGCCATTTCAATACCCAATCAATAAAGGCCGTCTGAAACATTTCAGACGGCCTTTTATCTTTAATTACTTCACAAGCTTCAATACTTTTTTCGGTTTTTCTTCCGCAGATTCAGCTTTTTTATCTTCGGCCACTGCAGCTTCGATAGAAGCAGGCTGATATGGTTCTACCTCAAACCCCATACCCTCTCCACTTTCGCGGCCAAATATACTGACAATATGACCGACCGGAATCCAAATCTCGTGCGCTACGCCGGAAAAGCGTGCAGAAAAATTGACCCACTCGTTGTCGATATTCAAGTTATGGCTGGCAGTAGGGCCAATATTTAAAACAATCTCATTGTCGCGTACATACTGCATCGGCACACGGGTATGTTCATTTACCCAAGCCACGATATGCGGTGTTTGGTTATTATCCAAACACCATTCATACAAAGCACGCAACAAATACGGTTTGGTTGAAGTTGCCATAGATCCGTCCTTTAACGGCGCATGGCTTTTTCAGCCGGTGTCAATGCTTCAATAAAGGCTTCGCGTTGGAAAATACGCTCGGCGTACTTCAGCAAAGGCGCAGCAGATTTACCCAGTTTGATGTCGTAATAGTCCAAACGCCACAACAGTGGAGATAAGGCAACATCAATCATGGAGAAGTCATCGCCCAAGATGTATTTGTTTTTAGTAAAAGACGGTGCCAACAGTGTCAAACCATTGCCAATGGCTTCACGCGCTTTGGCTTGTTCTTTATTGGTAGATTCAGGGTTTTCCAACACTTGCACCAAGCTGAACAATTCTTTTTCCATACGGTACAGTACCAAACGGCCGCGACCGCGCATAACAGGATCACCCGGCATCAACTGAGGATGAGGGAAACGCTCGTCAATGTATTCGTTGATGATGTTTGATTCGTGCAAAATCAAATCACGCTCAACCAGAACCGGTACTTGGTTATACGGATTCATCAAAGCCAAGTCTTCGGGTTTATTGAACACGTCCACATCTTTGATTTCAAAATCCATGCCTTTTTCATACAATACAAAACGGCAACGTTGGCTGAATGGACAAGTAATACCCGAATACAAAGTCATCATAATCTTCTACTCCTGATCAATCTTTTCAGACGGCCTTAAGCCTTATAAAAATTCAGAAAGAATTATACATAATTTCAAATACTTAATCCAGAAATTTAAAATAACACACTGTTTACATTAAGCAATTTTTAGATTTGCATTAATCCGACATAAATTGATTAAGCAAACAAAAAAGGCAAACCTGAAACAGGTTTGCCTTTTTGATTCAAAAGAATTAATGAACGTCTTTCCAGAATTCTTTTTTCAGGAAGTACGCCAACGGCAACATTACGGCAAACAGGAATGTCAAAACCATGTAACCGATACGGTGGCGTTGCAATTGAGCAGGTTCGCCCATGTATACCAAGTAGTTCACCAAATCGCGCACATAAGCATCGTACTCTTTTTGGATTACTTTACCATTAGGCAGACGACGGCTATGCAGACCGGTAGATTCCCAATACAGTTTAGGAGTCAGGTTGCCATGCTCGTCTTTAATCATAACGGGCTGACCTTTGGCATCCAATTCAACGGCTTGAACACCTTGTTGCTCCCACAATGGGTGAGGCATACTCGCGCCGGCCAAAACGGTATTGTTCCAACCGGTCGGACGAGTTGGGTCTTTATAGAAGCCGCGCATATAAGCGTACAGGTAGTCCGCACCTTTAGAACGGGCAATCAGGGTCAAATCCGGCGGAGGCGCACCCAACCATTTGGAAGCATCTTTCGGATCCATGGCCGCTACCATCACGTCACCAACGTTGTCTGTTGTGAACATCAGGTTTTTCTTGATTTCATCTTCAGTCAAACCGATGTCTTTCAGACGGTTGAAGCGCATACCACTGGCAGAGTGGCAAGACAAACAGTAGTTTGTAAAGATTTGCGCACCGTGCTGCAGGCTGACTTGGTCACGCAGGTCGATATCGACTTTTTCATAGTTTGCATGGCCGCCGCTGGCGACGGCTGCACTCATAGGCACTGCCAGCAATAAGGCAGCAAACCAGTTTTTCAGAGTTTGTTTCATTTTCGCTGCCCTCATCAGATATTGGTTGCAAACAAGTAAGCACCAACAACGGTAATACCGACATAAACAAAGAACATAATTTTTTGTTTAGTAGTGCTCATGGTTACGCGTTCAGGAACTGGTTTGTTGGTATCCAGTTTGGTATAGAACGGCATACCTAGGAAGAATGCAAAGTAGACGAAAGACAGGATACGTGCAACCAAAGTACGGGTATCAGTTGCTACCATTGCACCCAAAATACCCAAACCGATGAAGGCAATGATGAACAGAACCAACGCAGTTTTGAAGATTGGGCCGCGATAACGGACAGATTTAACTTCGCCTTTATCCAACCAAGGCAACAAGGCAATCAGGACAACTGCTGCACCCATACCGATTACGCCCCATACCTGAGTACCGGCAAAGGAAGGAATCGCACGCAGAATTGCGTAGAACGGAGTGAAGTACCATACCGGCGCAATGTGCGGAGGTGTTTTCAGCGCATTCGCTGCATCGAAGTTTGGCGCTTCGAGGAAGTAGCCGCCGCCTTCAGGTGCAAAGAACAACACAGAACAGAAGACAATCAGGAATACAACGACGCCCAAGATGTCTTTAACGGTGTAGTAAGGATGGAATGGGATACCATCGCGTGGAATACCGTTTTCGTCTTTGTTTTTCTTGATTTCAACGCCATCAGGGTTGTTAGAACCCACTTCATGCAGGGCGATGATGTGAGCCACAACCAAGCCGAGCAATACCAAAGGTACAGCGATAACGTGCAGGGCGAAGAAGCGGTTTAAAGTAACGTCGGAAACGTTGAAGTCACCGCGGATCCAAGTGGACAAATCAGGACCGATAACAGGGATGGCGGAGAACAGGTTAATAATTACCTGCGCACCCCAGAAGGACATTTGACCCCAAGGCAACAGGTAACCCATAAAAGCTTCTGCCATCAATGCCAAGAAAATCAGGGAACCGAAAATCCACACCAATTCACGAGGTTTTTTGTACGAACCGTAAATCAGACCGCGGAACATGTGCAGATAAACGACGATGAAGAAGAAAGATGCGCCAGTGGAGTGCATGTAGCGGATAATCCAGCCGCCGGACACGTCGCGCATGATGTACTCTACTGCAGTAAAGGCAGCAGGCAGATGGTAGGCGTTAAGGTTGCCGTCCGGTTTGTAGTTCATGGTCAGGAAAATACCGCTGACGATTTGAATTACAAGGACGAGCAGAGCCAAAGAGCCGAAGTAATACCAGAAGTTGAAGTTCTTTGGCGCATAGTATTGAGCCAAATGCTCATTCCACATTTTAGACAGAGGGAAGCGAGCGTCCATCCAGCCTAACAATGCTTTTGCTTTGCTATTGGTTTGGTTTGCCATAATTATCGTTCCTTATTTTTAGTCTTCGCCCACCAAAACAGTCGTATCGCTCAGATATTTGTAAGGCGGTACAACCAAATTGGTCGGTGCAGGAACACCTTTGTATACGCGGCCTGCCATGTCGAATTTCGAACCGTGGCAAGGGCAGAAGAAACCGCCTTTCCAGTCTGCACCCAAATCCGCAGGGGCAATGTCGGGACGGTAAGTCGGAGAGCAACCCAGGTGGGTACAGATACCGATAGCGACGAGGAGGTTCGGCTTGATCGAACGGTGCTCGTTTTTAGCGTATTCCGGTTGCTGATCCACTTCGGAATTAGGGTCTGTAACTGCACCATCCAAACTTTTCAGGTCTTTGAGCTGTTGATCTGTGCGGTTGACCAGCCAAATCGGTTTACCCTGCCATTCGGCAGTCAGCATTTGGCCTGCTTCGATTTTGCTGACATCCACTTCGACAGCAGCACCGGCAGCCTTAGCTTTCTCCGATGGGAAGAAGCTGGCCACGAAAGGCGTAGCTACGCCTAGAGCCGCCACACCGCCTGCACCGCAAGTAGCCAGTGTCAGAAAACGGCGGCGACCGTTGTTGATTTCTTGATTATCCATTATTCAGTCGTCCTAAAATTTTGGGAATACCGAGCCATTAAACAGCGTAATTCTACCTAGTTTGTTGTAATACTCAAAGCATTATTTAAAATAAGGTAAAGTTTTTATGATATTGCTCAATACTCAGGCAGGGTTGTTTTCATCAAAGTGAACCACTTCAATACCGAATTTTTCTGCCACAGCATCGCCTAAGGCGCGGACGCCGTAACGTTCTGTCGCGTGGTGGCCGGCACTGATAAATGCCACACCCGTTTCATTGGCAAGATGATATTGCGCTTCGGAAATCTCACCGGTCAGATACACATCGACACCTTCGTCTACGGCCGTCTGAAAAAATCCCTGCGCACCGCCACTGCACCAGGCAATGCGTTTGATTTCGCGTTCAAGATCGCCGATAACGGTCGGCTTGCGGCCGAATACCGCCTCAATGCGTTCAGACAACTGCGCCAACGTTTGCGTGGTTTTCAGACGGCCTGTATTCAACAGGTTTTGCTCGCCGAATTGTTTTTCGAGCACCCAATCGAGTTTCTCAGCCAACTGTGCGTTATTGCCTAATTGCGGGTGTGCGTCCAGCGGCAGGTGGTAGCCCGCCATATTGATTTGGTATTGCAGCAAGGTTTCAATGCGTGCTTTTTTCCAACCGGTAATCGTGACAGGCTCGCTTTTCCAAAACATGCCGTGGTGAACCAAAAGCATATCCGCCCCCTGCCCTACGGCAAAATCGATTGCTGCTTTGCTGGCGGTAACCGAAGTGGCGATTTTGGCAATTTCTTCTTTGCCTTCGACCTGCAAACCGTTGGGCGCATAGTCCTTAAACAGCCAGACCTGCAATGTCTCATCGCACCAAGCCAGAATTTCGCGGCGTAAAGCCATATTCCGCTCCTTATATCTATCTTCAAAAACAGCTTCGCATTCTAACCGCAAAATCTGTTTATGCCTCAAATTCTTACATTCCGATTTCAGCAATCATTCCCAACATTAATCATTTGCACATCATCATGAATTATTTTAATATACACCACCTTACCCACAGGCCGTCTGAAAACACATGGACTCTATTATCGAATTGCGTCATCTCAAAACCTTGCTGGCTTTAGAAGAAACCGGCAGCGTTTCCCTTGCCGCCAAACGGGTTTTCCTGACCCAATCCGCCCTGTCGCACCAAATCCGCGCCTTGGAAAATTATTACGAAACGCCGTTGTTTGAACGCAAATCCACACCACTGCGCTTCACTCCGGCCGGTATGCGCCTATTGCAACTGGCGCGCGAGCTGTTGCCGCAGGTTGCTGCCGCCGAACGTGATTTGGTGCGGATTATCGAAGGCGAAGCGGGCGAACTCAGGCTTGCCGTCGAATGCCACACCTGCTTCGACTGGCTGATGCCTGCCATGGGCGAGTTCCGCCCCTTATGGCCGCAAGTTGAATTGGACATCGTTTCCGGTTTCCAAGCCGATCCGGTCGGGCTGCTGCTACAACACCGTGCCGACCTTGCCATCGTTTCCGAAGCCGAGCCACTCAACGGCATCAGCTACCGCCCTCTGTTTGCCTATGAAATGGTCGGCATCTGTGCAGAAGACCACCCACTTGCCGACAAAGATGTTTGGGAAGCGGAAGATTTTATCGACGAAACCCTGATTACTTATCCCGTCCCCGACGAAATGCTGGATTTGCCTAAAAAAGTGCTGCTGCCTAAAGGCATTAATCCGCCGCGCCGCCACAGCGAGCTGACCATTGCCATTATTCAACTGGTTGCCAGCAAACGCGGCATCGCCGCCCTGCCCTATTGGACGGTCATGCCGTATCTGGAAAAAGGCTACGTCGTCCATCGCAAAATCACTTCAGACGGCCTGCAAAGCAAACTTTATGCAGCCATTCGTACGGAAGATGCCAACAAAGGCTATTTGGACAACTTCTGCCAAATCACGCACGACCGCTGTTTTGCCGACTTGCCGGGTTTGAGCGAATTGGAAATGTAAACTTAAAACAAGCAAAAGGCCGTCTGAACAATTTCAGACGGCCTTTTTTAATATACACAAAAATCTCACTGCTTCTATTCGGATTCATCCGAACCCAAACACGCCGACAAATCGATTTCAGACGGCCATGTTTTATCGGGCGCAACCCGAATATCGAAATGCTCGCCGCGATAGTCGAAAACCAAACGCCAAGCGTGCAAAAACAGATGTCCCGCCTCATCGCCGCCATACAGCGTATCGCCCAAAATCGGACTGCCTATGCTTTTCATGGCCACGCGCAGCTGATGGGTTTTGCCGGTAAACGGTTGCAACACAAACAGGCGCAAACCGGGCTTCAGGCTTTGGCTGCTGAAACGGGTAACGGCAAAATTATCCTCGTCTCGCGTCAGCTTCCATGTACCGCGCCGCGAACGCGCCATACCGCCTTTCACCCAGCCCTGCTTTTTCGCCGGCTTGTGCGTACTGAGTGCCAAATACGTTTTACGCATAGTTTTCTCGGCAAACTGTGCCGACAAAGCCGCCGCGCTGTCGCGGTTGAGCGCAAACAGCAACAGGCCGCTGGTGGCCTTGTCCAAACGGTGAACCAGCCACACGCGTTCAACACCGAGCTGCTGCGCCAGCGAAGCGGTCAGGCAAACATCCCCTTCCGATTCGCTGTGCACCGATACGCCGCAAGGCTTATTAATGACCACAAAATCTTTGTGTTCAAAAACAATGTCCCACATTTCAGACGGCCTTCAACACGATACCGTCGCCAAGCAGGGTCAAAATACCCAGCAGGCAGAACAAGATACATGCGGCAATGCGCACTGCTTTGGCCGGAATCTTGCGCATCAGCATTTCGCCCAAATACACGGCAGGCACAGAAGCAATCATCAAACCGGCAATACTGCCGACCACGACCAGCAGGATAGATTGGTATTTTGCTGCCAAAAGAACTGTTGCAATCTGCGTTTTATCGCCGATTTCAGCCAAGAAAAACAGGACAACCGTCGCCGTAAATGCGCCGTATTTCAGCCACTTACCGTCAGGATCTTCGTCTTTGTCCGGCAATAGCAGCCACAATCCAACCGCAATAAAACTGCCGCCAACCACCCATTTCATGACTTCGGGCGAAATAGCGGATGCCAGCCAGACACCGAGTGCGGCTGAAACAAGATGGTTCAACAGGGTTGCAATAAAAATACCGGCAACAATCGCGTTTTTGTGGGCAAAACGTGCAGCTAAAAAGAGTGCGAGCAATTGCGTCTTATCGCCGATTTCGGCAATGGCAACGCCCAGCGTCGAGGAGAAAAAAGCTTCCATGATTTAAGATACTCAACCGAAAAGCGGGCAAACAAAAAGCGCTGTGCATACCGCCCGCAAGGGTATGGACAACGCTTACGTCTTGCCTGTCTTCCGATAAAGCAGAGAAGATACCGCTGCCACGGCCGCACAAGCCGATTATGTTGACAACGGTTTCGGCATTGCGCCGAATGGCTACTCCCGTAAGAGTGAAGCGCGAATTGTAAGGCAAACCATGGCTTGAAGCAACAGAAAGAAAAACAAAAGTCCGCCTGAAACCTGATTCAAGTAGGTTTCAGACGGCCTGCGATTACTTGCCGCATACTTCAAATTTACGGCCGAATCCTTTGCCATTGTATCTGCCAAAACCATGCGGCATATCGTTTTCAATCACTTTAAACAAACCCGGGCTGGCTGCAACCCCTTCAGGCATATTATCCGGCAGGGCCTGACGCATCTTGGCAGTAGCGGCTTTAAAATCTTCCATATTGCGCCAACGGGCTACGTTGACCAAATGATATTTACCGTTTGGATCTATATTTTGGTGCAGGCGCGTAGCTATATAGCCTGGCTGGGTTTTCAAAAAATCACGCGCTTTTTGCCAAGAAGCCAAAGCTTCGGCTTCTTTACCCTGCGGCACTTCAAAAGTATTAATGAGGACAACACTGTTTTGAAAGGCTTCACATTTTTCCTGCCACTGTTTGGCATTTGCAGTACAACCGACAGCGACAAAGGCAGTGGCGGCAGCGGCAATCAGAGCTGTTTTTTTACGGATATTCATATGGATAGTTCCTTATAGGTTTGAATTGATGTGAGATATTTAAACTCTTCCGAACATTCGGGGCATTACGGATTCGCCTTTGATGTAGTGGTAAACGACCATGCCGATATGTCCCAGAGACAAGAACAGCAACGAAAATGCCAGTGCTCCGTGAATCTGTCCTTCCTGAGTAATTTGTCTCATAACACCTGTGACTGGAACGGCAAGCATCAGGAGATACATTGCCCAATGTCCAAATTTGGCAGCCATACTGCCAACCGGTCGATTTCTGGACTGGCGGATTGCCCGCATCACACGCCAAGCAGACAATATCAGCAGAAGAAAGCCAACCGCTTTATGAGGATTAGTCAAAAACTTCAGACTTTCATCCATATTCCAAGCAATGGCGGTTGCAAACATAAACAGATAGCAGGCCGCCATAGTCCAATGCAGAAAGCGGGTTGTAGTGCCGTAACGTTGCGGAGTATCAGGTTTCATGATGTTTTCTCTTAAATTAACAATTAAATGGATTTCAATTTGGGTTTACGGATAGAAAATCCGTCTTTCATGCTCAGTCCCAACAGCGTCAGATTAGCCACACCGGCAATCAGTTCTACGATTTGAACGATATAAAACACGCTGTCAAACTGTCCGGCAGAAGCGCGGTTATTCAAGAAAAAGGCACAAGGCAGCAAAATCAGCATTCCGTTGGCAGCGATAAACGGCATGCGTCGGCGTTTCGCTGCAATCGCAGTATGTTTGCTTTTCCCACCCATTTTCATGCCTGTTGCACCTGCAACTGCCATACAAGCCATCAGTCCGAATAGCGCATAAACAATGGTTTGCTTTACGACAACGATGGTTTCATGCGAGCTAAAGAGTTCGCTGAACACGGTGCTGCTCCAAAACGAAGCGATGAATAAAAATGCGCCCACCCCTGCGGCGGCGTGGATTTTGCATAAAGTATTGCGGTTCATTATGGTTTCCTTGAACATTTGAGAGAGGTCGTCTGAAAGCATTTAAATAGCAAGCTATCGAGTTGAAATAAGTATAGCGTGCTATGAATTAAGATAGCAAGCTATATTTGTGATATAATCCGCAACAACCTGATTTTAAAGGAAACAAAGTGAACGAAGTTTTCAAAACTGAATCGGCAGGCTATTTGATGAACCATATTGCCCGCCAATTTGCCATTTTATTGAGCGAAGGCTTAAAACCACTGGGGATTGCGCCTGCACAATTTCCAATTTTGATCGAGCTATGGAATAAAGACGGCTTGAGCCAACAGGAATTAGTTGAGCGTGCCGATTTGAAGCAGGCAACGATTGCCAACACTCTGGCACGGATGGAGCGAGACGGATTGATTACACGGGAGCCTAATCCTGAAGATGCACGCAGCCGTTTGATTAAGCTGACAGAACACGCGCGTGCTTTACAATCAAGCTCCACCGAAATTGCCAAAGCCATCAACCAAGAAGCCTTGGCGGTTCTGTCTGCAGACGAGCAGAAACTGTTTTTGGAAATGGCACAGAAAATTATATTGAAACAACAAAAGATGATAAAAGTCTGAAAAATATAAAAAAGGCCGTCTGAAACTCAATGTAAACAGGTTTCAGACGGCCTTTTTCACAACGATTAATTATCGGAGAACAAATCGCCTACCTTTTCCCAAAACGATTTTTTGCGCGGGGTTTGGCTGAGGTCGAGGCCGGAGGAGATTTTTTCAAATTCTTCCAGCAACTCTTTCTGACGGTCGGTCAGGTTGACCGGAGTTTCAACCAAAATGTGGCAGTACAAATCGCCGGTCGAGCTGGAACGCAGAGACTTGATGCCTTTGCCTTTCACGCGCATACGGCGGCCGGTTTGCGTTTCTTTCGGAATGTGCAGTTTGACTTTGCCGTCCAAAGTCGGCACTTCGACTTCACCACCCAATGCGGCAATGGCAAAGCTGATCGGCAGTTCGCAATGCAGGTCCAAGCCGTTGCGCTCGAAGATTTTGTGCTGTCTTACGCGGACATTGACGTACAAATCGCCTGCCGGCGCGCCGTGTTGACCCGGCTCACCCTCGCCGCTCAAGCGGATGCGTTGACCGTCGTCGATGCCTGCCGGAATGTTGACTTCAACCGTTTTGCTGGTCTTGGTGCGGCCTTCGCCACGACATTTGACGCAAGGATCTTTGATTTCTTTGCCTGTACCGTGACAAGTCGGACAAGTCTGCTGCATTTGGAAAATGGCTTGGCGGATATGCACCGTACCTGAGCCGTGACAGGTCGAACAAGTCGATGCAGATGTGCCCGGTTTGGCACCTGAGCCGTGGCAGACATCACATTCTTCGTAAGTCGGAATATTGATGCGTTTTTTCACGCCTTTGGCGGCTTCTTCAAGCGAAATCTCTATGCCGACCTGCAAGTCCGCGCCGCTGTAATCCGGCTGACGGCCGCCTGAGCTGCCGCCACCGCCGAACATTTGGCTGAAAATATCGGAAAAATCGAAGCCTTGCGCACCACCGAATCCGCCCGCACCTGCGCCCTGTTCAAACGCGGCATGGCCGTATTGGTCGTACATGGTACGTTTTTCCTTGTCAGACAAGGTGTCGTAAGCTTTTTGGACTTCTTTAAATTTTTCTTCCGCTTCTTTGTTGTCAGGGTTGCGGTCGGGATGGTATTTCATTGCCAGCTTGCGGTAGGCTTTTTTGATTTCATCGTCGCTAGCGCTGCGGGCAACACCAAGTGTTTCGTAAAAATCTTTATTGCTCATAATTTTGATAGTGTTAAGAATGAATTCAAACTGGGTGGGATATGTGGGCGAGTATCAAAAACTCAAGTCAGTATTTTCAAGGCCGTCTGAAATTGTGCTTTTCCGACATCCAAACATTCAGACGGCCTTTGTCAAACCGACAGGCCCGACAACCTGCTATAATCCCATCTTTATTTTTTCCAACGTTTTCAAGCGAAAAACAGAATGACCATGCAAGAACATTACCAACCCGCCGCCATCGAGCCTGCGGCGCAGAAAAAATGGGACGACGAGCGTATTTTCAACGTCTCCGAAGACGCTTCCAAACCCAAATACTACTGCCTTTCCATGTTCCCCTACCCCAGCGGCAAGCTGCACATGGGGCATGTACGCAACTACACCATCGGCGACGTATTGAGCCGCTTCAAACTCTTAAACGGCTTCAACGTCATGCAGCCTATGGGTTGGGACGCGTTCGGCATGCCTGCGGAAAACGCGGCGATGAAAAACAACGTCGCCCCTGCCGCTTGGACGTACGACAACATCGAATACATGAAAACCCAGCTCAAAAGCCTGGGTTTTGCGATTGACTGGGAGCGCGAAGTCGCTACCTGCAAACCCGAATACTACCGCTGGGAACAATGGCTATTTACCAAGCTGTTTGAAAAAGGCATCGTCTACCGCAAAAACGGCACGGTAAACTGGGATCCGGTCGACCAAACCGTCCTTGCCAACGAGCAAGTCATCGACGGACGCGGCTGGCGTTCCGGCGCGTTGATCGAAAAACGCGAAATCCCGATGTATTACTTCAAAATCACGGATTACGCCGAAGAACTGCTCAACGACTTGGACGAACTGGAACACTGGCCTGAACAAGTCAAAACCATGCAGCGCAACTGGATCGGCAAATCTCGCGGCATGACCGTGCGCTTCGCCGTTTCAGACGACAGCAAACAAGGTTTGGAAGGCGATTACGCGAAATTCCTGCAAGTTTATACCACCCGTCCCGACACGCTGATGGGCGCGACTTATGTCGCCGTTGCCGCCGAGCATCCGCTGGCAACCGCCGCAGCCGCCGACAAACCCGAATTGCAGGCATTTATCGCCGAATGCAAAGCCGGCTCCGTTGCCGAAGCCGATATGGCGACGATGGAGAAAAAAGGCGTGCCGACCGGCCGCTACGTCATCAACCCGCTTAACGGCGACAAACTGGAAGTGTGGATTGCCAACTATGTATTGTGGGGCTACGGCGATGGCGCTGTGATGGCTGTTCCGGCGCACGACGAACGCGATTTCGAATTCGCGTGCAAATATGGTTTGCCGATTAAATGGGTTGTCAGCAATAAAGTGATTGATGGCGCGGTAGCACGATTACAAAAAATTGCGGCTAAAAATAACTTACCGTTTGATATTGAATATATTTTTGATTATTCAAAGAATCCAACGCAACGTTTTGCAGATAGAGTATTAGAACAAGTCAATAAGGCAGGCCTTGACGATGAACCGTATTTGAGTGAAATCTTCGGGGCATTGGAAACCATCAGATTAAATTGGAATATGCAGTTCCAAAACAATGAAGATAACTTCCTAGTAAACAGCAACGAATTCAACGGCATGAATTTTCAGACGGCATTCGACGCCATTGCCGCCAAGCTACAAAGCCAAGACGCTGGCGAACCGAAAACCCAATACCGCCTGCGCGACTGGGGTATTTCACGCCAACGCTACTGGGGCTGCCCGATTCCCATCGTCCATTGCGAAAAATGCGGTGACGTACCCGTCCCTGCCGACCAACTGCCCGTCGTCCTGCCTGAAAACGTCGTACCCGACGGCATGGGTTCGCCGCTGGCAAAAATGCCCGAGTTTTACGAAACCACCTGCCCATGCTGCGGCGGCGCGGCAAAACGCGAAACCGACACCATGGACACCTTCATGGAATCGAGCTGGTATTTCTTCCGCTACATGTCTCCTCAATTCGCAGAAGGCATGGTATCGGCAGAAGCCGCGAAATACTGGGGCTCGGTTGACCAATACATCGGCGGTATCGAACACGCGATTCTGCACCTCCTGTACGCGCGCTTCTTCACCAAACTGATGCGCGACGAAGGCTTGGTCAATGTTGACGAACCGTTCGAACGCCTGCTCACGCAAGGTATGGTCGTCTGCGAAACCTACTACCGCGAAAACGCCAACGGCAGCAAAGACTGGATCAACCCTGCCGATGTCGAGCTGACTTTCGACGACAAAGGCCGCCCTGTTTCCGCTGTTCTGAAAGCCGACGGCCTGCCTGTCGTCATCAGCGGCACGGAAAAAATGTCCAAATCCAAAAACAACGGCGTCGATCCGCAAGAGCTGATTAACGCCTACGGCGCGGATACCGCCCGCCTGTTCATGATGTTTGCCGCACCGCCCGAACAGTCCCTAGAATGGAGCGACAGCGGCGTCGAAGGCGCACACCGCTTCCTGCGTCGTCTGTGGCGTACCGTTTACGAATACTTGAAGCAAGGCGAAGCAGTCAAAGCGTTCGCAGACAGCCAAGACGGTTTGTCTAAAGAACTCAAAGACCTGCGCCACAAACTGCATTCTACCATCGCCAAAGTCAGCGACGACTACGGCCGCCGTCAGCAGTTCAACACCGCCATCGCCGCCGTAATGGAACTGCTCAACCAATACGACAAAACCGACACCGGCAGCGAACAAGGCCGCGCCGTCGCTCAAGAAGTATTGGAAGCCGCCGTACGCCTGCTGTGGCCCATCGTGCCGCACATCTGCGAAACCCTGTGGAGCGAATTGAACGGCGCGAAACTGTGGGAAGCAGGCTGGCCGACAGTCGATGAAGCCGCCTTGGTCAAATCCGAAATCGAAGTGATGGTTCAAGTCAACGGCAAACTGCGCGGCAAAATCACCGTCGCCGCCGACACATCCAAAGCCGACCTCGAAGCCGCCGCCCTTGCCAACGAAGGCGCAGTGAAATTCATGGAAGGCAAGCCTGCGAAGAAAATCATCGTCGTTCCCGGACGCTTGGTAAATATCGTCGTCTAAACCGCTTTTAAGGTTTAGCCATACGGATAAAGGCCGTCTGAAACTTGGAAACAGGTTTTCAGACGGCCTTTTTAAGGTAGATTAAGCTGATAAGTCCAATAACACATTGGGATGAAAAGGTTCCATTGGATTTAGAATCACTCTACACACGTCCCTAAAACATAAATCCGTTGTATTCCTCACGATGTTTTGGCACAATTCGAAGCCAATCAACCACGCTTGTACTTGGCATCCTAATGGCTTCAAAACCCTTCCTAAAATGGGCTGGTGGCAAACATAAACTTGTCCCCTTTATCGAACACAATCTACCCACTTCTGCACGAAAACGTCTGATTGAACCCTTCTGCGGTTCTGCCGCTTTGTCTCTCGCATTGGATTTCGAACATTATCTGCTCAATGATATTAACGCTGACTTAATCGGCTTATTCCGTATCCTAAAAGAAGAAAAATCCGGATTCATAGACTATACCCGCTCTTTCTTTACTTCCGAAAACAATAGCGATTCAAGATTCTATGAATTGCGGGAACAATTCAACTTCAGCCAAGATCTACACGAACGTTCAGCGCTATTTATTTATTTGAACCGCCATGCTTTTAACGGTTTATGCCGTTACAACAGCAAAGGGGCATTCAATGTGCCATTCGGACGCTACAAATCTCCTTACTTTCCACAACAAGAAATGGAAGGTTTCATTCAAAAATCTGACAGAGTTGAATTAATGTGCGGAGATTTTCAAACAATCCTATCTCTGACAAACAATACAGATACTGTTTATTGTGATCCTCCTTATGCACCTTTAAGCCCAACCGCTTCATTTACCACTTATGCCAAAGAAGGCTTCAATTTGGACGATCAAATCCGCCTTGCCCAGACAGCCCAACAAATTGCACCTAACTCTCAAGGCGTTTTGATTTCAAATCATGATACTGAATTTACGAGAAATATTTATTCTTCTGCCATTCTAAAAACGGTTGAAGTACAACGCAATATTGCCGCAAAGGGCAGCAGTCGCAAAAAAGTCGGAGAATTATTGGCAATTTATGAGTGATTTCAACAAACTGGCTGAAGAAGCTGCCATTTATCAAAGTCGTTTGAAAAAAATCGTTTCAGACGACCTTGTTCTCTACAACGAAAATTCCCTTAACGTCATGCGGAAGATATTGGAAAAACATCCAAACGGCTGTTTTGATATGATTTTCGCAGACCCGCCTTACTTTCTTTCCAATGATGGTTTCAGTTGTCAAAACGGACAAATGGTTTCCGTCAATAAAGGCAACTGGGATAAATCCAAAGGGATGGCGGCAGATTTGGAATTCTACGAAGAATGGCTTCGACTGTGTTACGCCTTATTAAAACCAAACGGCACAATTTGGGTTTGCGGCACATTCCATAATATTTATTTAATCGGCTACCTGATGCAAACCATCGGATACCATATTTTGAACAATATTACTTGGGAAAAACCCAATCCTCCCCCTAATTTGTCCTGCCGTTTTTTTACCCATTCGACAGAAACAATCTTATGGGCAAAGAAAAATAAAAAAGCCAAACATACGTTTCATTATGAAATGATGAAAGCACAAAATAATGGCAAACAGATGAAATGTGTTTGGACATTTCCTCCACCAAATAAAACTGAAAAAACATTCGGCAAACATCCGACACAAAAACCACTCCCCTTGCTTGAACGCTGCATACTATCGGCTTCAAATATCGGAGATTTAATTTTTGACCCTTTCATGGGCAGCGGCACAACAGGCGTTGCTGCCTTAAAACATGGTCGGAAATTTTGTGGTTGCGAACTAGAAGAAGATTTTTTTGAATTAGCAAAGAAAAGGCTACAACAAAAGCTGTAACCCCATCTTATTTTAAATTATTCGAACAACACCATCTCTATCCTGTCTGGCCATTTCACGAACTTCACGCATGAATTCTTTTTTAAAATAAAATGCATGATTCTTATTTGAAATATTCCGATTATATTGTGCAGAAAATATAGGATGGTATGGCTTGAAATCTTTTGATCTGATTTGTATAAAACTACCGTTTGATGTATGAATGTATCCGTCGCTGGAATTAATATCAGCTAACAGCTTACTTTTAATTTGCGTGAAATCAGCAGATAACTGTCTGAAAAGTTCACCCCCTTCATTTATTTGCACATGATAAGCTGACTGTATGTACCATTTGTCAGGATCGTTGTCGACTTTACAAATAGGAACATATAGCAAATTCTTTATTTTTTGGTATATCCAACTATCTTCAAAGCTTATCTGATCGCTGATTAACTGATCAAAGTTACTGGAAATCTGCGAGATAAACATAGTCTCTAGTGGTGCACCATCTGCATCTGCCTTATTGGTTTTCAGCTCACCATCAGAAAAATCTGTCAAAGCATTTGTATTCTCAAGTCCTATCAATTTCTCGATAAACTGCCCTACCCCGCCTTTATTTATCTTCATTTCAGCGGTGAACTCGGGAAATCTGGTTTGATATTCAAGTTTTAGATCTCCTAGCGTCCTTCCGACGTTTTCTATAAAAAAACCATACGAATCAGTTAGATTCATTATCACAGTTCCCGTCATTAACATAGTCCTTAAAAGTTAAAAGTTCAGGCAAAGAAATATCTAATGCACTAGCCAAACGAATAAGATTTAATAGGGCGGGGTTACGCTCTCCACGTTCTATCATTCCGATATAAGTCCGGTGCATATTCGCTTTTTCAGCCAATGCTTCCTGACTTAAATCCTGGAGTTGTCTTAAATGACGAACATGTTTGCCAAATTGTTTTAAAATTTCTGATTTCATGATGACTATTCTTAATGTTTGCAAATTAAATTCCACATACAATAAGTATCAACTTTAGTTCTAATACGAAAGGCCGTCTGAAACCCTATAGTCAGGTTTCAGACGGCCTTTTTAACTGCCCGATTTTATTCGCCGTAGTAGGCTTTGGTCAGAATTTCTTCCATATCGGCCACCATGGCGAGGCGTGGGTTGGCCGGGGTGCATTGGTCTTCAAAAGACATCATGGCCAACTCTTTTCTGCCGTCGAGGAAGGTTTTCTCATCGATGCCCTGCTCTTTCAAAGACATTTTGATGCCGACGTTGACCGCCAGCTCATGGCAGGCGCGGGCGAAGGATTCGACGCCTTCTGCCGGTGTGCTGCATGGCAGGCCTAAAGTACGGGCGATTTCCTGATATTTCAGGTCGGCTTTGTAGTAGTTGTACTTCGGCCAAGTGGCGGTTTTCTGCGGACGCGTGCCGTTGTAGCGGATGACGTGCGGCAGCAGGATGGCGTTGGCACGGCCGTGCGGAACATGATATTTGCCGCCGATTTTGTGTGCCATCGAGTGGTTGATACCCAAGAACGCATTGGCAAACGCCATGCCTGCGATGGTGGAGGCATTGTGCATATGCTCACGCGCTTCAGGATCGGCCGCACCATGTTTGTAGGAGCGTTCGAGGTATTGGAACACGAGCTTAATGGCTTGCAGAGCGAGGCCGTCTGTAAAGTCGTTCGCCAGTACGGAAACGTATGCTTCTACGGCGTGGGTCAATACGTCCAAACCGGTATCGGCGGTTACACCTGCCGGTACGGTCATGGTAAACGCAGGATCGACAATCGAAATGGTCGGTGTCAGCGAGTAGTCGGCAATCGGATATTTTTTGTCGCCGTCGCTGATGACGGTAAACGGTGTTACTTCGGAGCCTGTGCCTGATGTGGTAGGGATGCCGATAAATTTGGCTTTGCGGCCCAATTCAGGGAAGCGGAACGCGCGTTTGCGGATGTCCATGAATTTTTGTACCAAGTCTTCAAAATCGACTTGCGGCTGCTCGTAGAAGAGCCACATGGCTTTGGCCGCGTCCATCGGCGAGCCGCCGCCCAGCGCAATAATGGTGTCCGGCTGGAAGCTGCGCATCAAATCCGTGCCTTTATAGACGGTTTGGACGCTCGGATCGGCTTCAACGTCAGTAAACAGCTGGATGGTCACTTTGTTTTTGCGTTGATGCAGTTGATGGGTGATTTTATCGACAAAGCCCAGGTCAACCATCGAACGGTCAGTCACAATCATGACTTTTTCGCAGTCTTTCATGTCTTGCAGATATTGAATGGAATCGCGTTCAAAATAGATTTTGGCGGGCACTTTGAACCATTGCATGTTGTTTCTCCGACGGCCTACTTTTTTGATGTTTAACAGATTGACTGCGCTGACGTTGCCGCCGACGGCGTTTTTACCGTAAGAGCCGCAACCGAGGGTCAGAGAAGGCAGGAAGGCGTTGTACACGTCGCCGATGCCGCCGAAGGTGGAAGGCGAATTCCAAATCACGCGTAGGGCTTTGACGCGGGAGCCGAACGTTTTGACCAATTCTTCGTTAGCGGTATGGATGGCGGCGGAGTGTCCCAAGCCGTCAAAGGCAACCATTTCTTCGGCGAACTTCAAACCTTGTTCGGTCGAATCCGCCTTAATCATGGCCAAAACAGGCGAAAGTTTTTCGCGGGTCAACGGCTCGTTCGGGCCGACTTCGCGGCATTCGGCGATGATGATGTTGGTTTTTTCAGGCACTTTAAACCCAGCCTGTTCGGCAATCCATGCCGCCGGTTTGCCCACTACCGCAGAATTGAGTTTCGCTCCGCCGCAGCTGGCGCAATTCGCCGTTATGCCGAAGATAAACTCTTCGAGCATGGCTTTTTCTTTTTTGTTGGCGAAGTACACGCCGTAGGATTTGAATTCTTCGGCCAACTCTTTGTAAATCTCTTTATCGGCAATGACGGCTTGCTCGCTGGCGCACACCATGCCGTTGTCGAAAGATTTCGACATCACAATATCGTGCGCCACCTGTTTGATGTCCGCCGTTTTTTCAACATAAGCAGGTACGTTGCCCGCCCCGACACCGAGCGCAGGTTTGCCGCAAGAATACGCGGCTTCTACCATCGCATTGCCGCCGGTCGCCAAAATCGTTGCCACGCCCGGATGCTTCATCAGCGCGGAAGTGCCTTCCATAGACGGCTTTTCAATCCACTGGATACAGTTTTCCGGCGCACCGGCCGCAATCGCGGCATCGCGCACGATACGCGCGGCATGGGCGGAACACTGCTGGGCGGACGGGTGGAACGAGAAAATAATCGGATTGCGGGTTTTCAGCGCAATCAAGGATTTGAAAATAGTGGTGGAAGTCGGATTGGTTGTCGGCACAATACCGCAAACCACGCCGACCGGATCGGCAATTTCAGTAATACCGGTTACATCGTTTTCACTGATGACGCCCACGGTTTTCAAATCACGCAGGCGGCGCACGACGTTTTCGCAGGCAAACAGGTTTTTCGTCGCCTTATCCTCAAACACGCCGCGTCCCGTTTCTTCGACCGCGTGCATGGCGAGTACACCATGTTTGTCCAGCGCGGCGATAGAGGCTTTGGCAACAATAAAGTCAATCTGCTCCTGATCGAGCTTAAGAAACTCGTCCAATGCCCGTAAACCCTTGTCAACCAGGCTGTTTACCTCGGCTACGGCTGGGCTGACGACATTGTCGGCTGATGCGTTCATGGTGTATCTCCTTAATAAAAGGTGGCAATAATGTCAATAAATTTTCACTACGATAACTATAAGTAATTTAGTTACATTTTGCTTTGACCTACATCACAAACCATGATTGAACTTTTCAGACGGTCATTTTATCGTTTATTCATTTTAATTCTTTGACGTATAATATTTTTATCTACACAAAAACAAAGACGGTTATTCTTCGTCGCTTTCCTCGATAATTAAGATAAAAACAGAAAACCGATGTATTAAAATTACAAACGTAAATAAACAAAGGCCGTCTGAAAATATTTCTTAGACGGCCTTTTTTGCTTTGCCTTTTATTGGCTGATGTCTTCCAGCGTACGGCCTTTGGTTTCTTCACCCAATACCAAGATTACCGCCACAATCAGCAGCATAACCAGCGCAAACATCATAAAGATATTGCCGAAGCCGCCGCTATTGCCTACCATCGCCGCTACTACCATGGGGGCGAGTATGCCGCCGACGCGGCCAATGGCACCTGCCCAGCCGGATGCGAAGGCACGGAAGCGCAAAGGGTAGAGTTCGGGGGTGTAGGTGTACAAAACGCCCCACGCGCCCAAGTTGAAGAAGGACATCATGCTGCCCCAGATCATGACTTCGGCAGCAGTTGTGCTTTGCCCGAAAAACCATGCGCACACGGCGCACGCGGCCAGAAAGCCTGCCAGCGTTGCTTTGCGGCCGATTCTTTCCACCAAAGCTGCAGCAGCAATATAGCCGGGCAGTTGCGCAACAATCATCACCAGCACATATTCAAAGGTTTTAACCACGGTATTGCCCTGCTCGACCAGCAATTTGGGCAACCAAGTGAAAATGCCGTAATACGAAAACACGATGCCGAACCAAACCAGCCACAGCATCAACGTGCGCCGTGCAAACGGATGCTGCCAAAGTTGGAAGAAGCGGATGCGTTCGCGCGGGGCGGCCGGTGCGGCAACGGCTTGTGTCGGCGGCGTTATGCCCGATTGAATTTCCAGCGCGGATACCAAACGGTGCGCTTCGTTGGTTTTGCCGCGGGAAAGCAGGTAAGGCACGGATTCGGGAACGAATTTCAACACCAACGGCACATAAAACAGGGGCAAGGCGCCAAATAAAAACGCGCTGTGCCAGCCGGTTTGCGGAATAAAGAAATAAGACACCAGCGCGGCTGAGAGCCAGCCCAAACCCCAAAAGCTTTCCAGCAACACAATAAAACGGCCGCGTACTTTCGGCGGCGCATATTCGCTGACCAGCGACACGGCGACGGGCAGTTGGCCGCCCAAGCCGACGCCGACAAAAAAGCGGCACACCAGCAAAACCGTCAAATCAGGCGCAAGCGCACACAAACCTGTGGCAATGCTGTACACCACCATCGTGCCGGCAAAAACGGTTTTCCGTCCGAACCTATCCGCCAGCCAGCCGCTGAATACCGCACCCAAGGCCATGCCGACAAAAGCAATGCTGACAATCCAACCCAACTGCGCTGGAGCCAGCGCCCAATCTTTGCCCAAAGCCGGCAATACAAACGACACCAAGCCTGTATCCATGGCATCAAACAACCAACCTATGCCGACCAAGACCAGAAGTTTGTAATGAAAGTGGGAAGGCGGCAGATTGTGCAGCCGCGTCAGAATATCCATAACTTCTTTCCTTTGTTTGCGTATTATTGAATTGGATTTTATCAATAACTGCTTTAATTTCAGTGACAAACCTGAAACCGAAACATTGTGTCGATTTTAACATTGGTACCCTATGCAAAGAATAGGAAGAGCGTGTTTTTTAGATATTTTTATCGCCAGAACCGCACGCCCTATTAAAACTCTGAATAAGGGTTCACGGCAGGCCGTCTGAAACTGATGGTCTGGTTTTCAGACGGCCTGCCGTTTTTTGCAAAGGCTTCATGCTTGGGTTATGATGTTTATTTGTAATATGTAAACAGATGATTGCCTGTTTTTACATAACAGGCCGTCTGAACAACGGAGAACGATATGAATGCGGTTGTAATTGCGGTCATCATTATGCTTGTGCTGTCTTTATCGCGCGTGCATGTGGTGCTCAGCTTGGCTGTCGGCGCGTTTGTCGGCGGCTTGGTGGCCGGTATGCCTTTGGAGAATGTAACCAACACGGCCGGCGATGTGGTGCAGCAAGGGATTATTCCTGTTTTTAACGAAGGCCTGAAAGGCGGGGCGCAAATTGCGCTGTCTTATGCCATGCTCGGCGCGTTTGCCATGGCCATCACGCATTCCGGCCTGCCGCAACAGCTCGCCGGTGTGATTATCCGCAAGCTCAACGGCGGCGAAGGTAATGCGAAAGGCGAAGGTGCGGTCAAATGGCTGCTGCTGGCGATTATTTTGTGCATGGGCGTGATGAGCCAAAACATTGTGCCGATTCATATCGCGTTTATCCCGATGATTATTCCGCCGCTGCTGTTGGTGTTCAACCGTTTGAAACTCGACCGCCGCTTGGTGGCCTGCGTGATTACGTTTGGCTTGGTAACGACTTATATGTTCCTGCCTTACGGTTTCGGCGCCATCTTCTTGAACGACATCATGTTGGGCAATATCCGCTCGGCAGGCATGGACACCAGCGGCATCAATGTGATGCACGCAATGGCGATTCCGGCTTTGGGCATGGTTTCCGGCTTGCTGCTGGCCTTTTTGCACTACCGCAAACCACGCATTTATCAAAACAATACTACTGACACGGAAGACAACCGTGCGGCAGTTCAACAACAAGAGCCTTCAACCTATCGCAGCTTGGTAGCGGCCGTGGCGATTGCCGTGTGTTTTGCCATCCAGCTTATGTATGAAAACTCATTGGTATTGGGCGCGATGTTGGGCTTTGCCGTGTTTATGATGTTGGGCGTGATGAACCGCTCCGCCGCCAGCGATGTATTCGGCGAAGGCATTAAAATGATGGCGATGGTCGGCTTTATTATGATTGCGGCACAAGGTTTCGCCGCTGTAATGAACGCGACTGGCGACATTCAGCCTTTGGTCGAACGCAGCATGGCTTTGTTCGGCGGCAATAAAGGCATGGCCGCATTGACCATGTTGTGCGTCGGCTTGCTGGTAACCATGGGCATCGGCTCGTCTTTCTCCACCTTGCCGATTATTACTGCGATTTATGTGCCTTTGTGCATCAGCTTGGGCTTCTCCCCAATGGCTACCGTGGCCATTGTCGGTACGGCAGGAGCGCTGGGCGATGCGGGCTCCCCCGCTTCCGACTCGACACTCGGCCCGACCATGGGTCTGAACGCCGACGGTCAACACGACCACATCCGCGATTCGGTTATCCCAACTTTTATCCACTACAATATCCCGCTGATGGCTGCCGGCTGGATTGCCGCGATGGTGCTGTAATATGAGCGATATTCAGGAATTGGAACACCGCGTCACAGAGCTGGAAATTCAGACGGCCTTGCAGGAAGATTTAATCGGCAACCTGAACAACACCATCGCCAAGATGCAGCAGGCTTTGGATTTGCAGCAAGGCCAGTTGCGGCTGCTGTATCAACGGATGCAGGACAAAGGCGCAAACGGCGAACGCGAACCGTACAGCCTGCGCGATGAGATTCCGCCGCATTATTGATCAACTAAAAAGGGCGTGTTTGATACATGCCCTTTTCTTTCATAACAAAGGCCGTCTGAAAGTCAATCAAGCTTTCAGACGGCCTTTTAACCAATCAAACCTTACAAACAAGCCAATTCGTTGGCCATTTGCTGCTCGACGGTTTCACGTTGACGGATAAGTTTGCATTCTCTGCCGTCAACCAATACTTCCGCCGCACGGTTGCGCGTGTTGTAGTTGCTCGCCATGCTTGAGCCATACGCACCGGCGCTGCGGATAAGCAGCAAATCCCCTTCTTCGCAGGCGATGGTGCGGTCTTTGCCGAGGAAGTCGCCGGTTTCGCAAATCGGGCCGACGATATTGGCCGTCAAAGGCTCAATGTCTTTGGTTTCGACCGCTTCAATGTGATGATAGGCGTCATAAAGCGCCGGACGCATCAAATCGTTCATCGCCGCATCGACCATCACAAAGTTTTTCTCTTCGCCATGTTTGACGAACTCGACGCGCGTCAACAACGCACCGGCATTACCAACCAAGCTGCGGCCGGGCTCGAGAACCAGTTTCAGACGGCGTGTACCGATCAGTTTTTGAACGGCTTGGGCATACGCACCCAAATCAGGCACATTTTCGTCTTGGTAAACAATGCCGACACCGCCACCCAAGTCCAAGTGTTCCAACACAATGCCTTCGTCTGCCAGTCGGTCGACCAAGGTCAAAATACGTTCGCAGGCTTCGATGAGCGGGCTGAGGTCGGTCAGTTGCGAGCCGATGTGGCAGTCGATACCGATGATTTTCAAATGGCTTTGTCGGGAAGCATGACGATAGGCCTCAAGCGCATCGGCATAGGCAATACCGAATTTGTTGGCTTTCAAACCGGTGGAAATATAAGGGTGGGTTTTGGCATCGACATCAGGATTGACGCGCAGGGAAACCGGAGCGACTTTACCCAAGCGCGCGGCAACTTTCTGAATACGGTCGATTTCTGGAATGCTCTCCATATTGAAGCATTTCACGCCGGCATTCAGCGCAAATTCAATTTCTGCCTCACTCTTGCCCACACCAGAAAAAATCGTTTTCGCCGCATCGCCTCCGGCCGCCAAAACACGCGCCAACTCGCCGCCGGACACAATGTCAAAACCGCTCCCCAAAGAAGCAAAGTGTTTGATGATGCTCAGGTTGCCATTGGCTTTAACCGCGTAGCAGACAAGCGGGTTCAAAGCGGCAAACGCGGTTTGGTAGTTGTCAAACGCCTCGGTCAGCGCAGATTTGCTGTACACATAAAGCGGCGTGCCGAATTCCTCGGCAAGGTGGGAATAAGGGATGTGTTCGCAGGATAAGGTCATGTTTGTGAAGTCTTTTTTTAATCGTTGGTTTGAGTGGTCGGCTCTTTGGCCGTATCGAATTTCAAGCCGGTCTGAATCACGCCGAAGCGCGCCTTGTCGCCTTCTTTGGGCAGGTAGAGGTCGCCTTTGTAGCCGCAGGCAGAGAGCAGCAGAGCCGTTGCCGCTGCAAAAAATACGCCGTATTTCATCAGTAAAACTTTCTTCATCATTACGAATGTGGCAAGATTCGGTATCTTAAACAAAAACCACACAAAAAGCCATGATGACCGAAAGCGAATTCATCCGCCTGAGCGAAGAATTGTTTGAACACATTGAAGACCAAATCGATGAAAACGGCTGGGATTTCGACTGCCAGTTTGCCGGAAACGTACTGACCATCGAAGCCGAAGACGGCACGCAAATCATCGTCAACCGCCACACGCCCAACCAAGAATTGTGGATTGCCGCCAAAAGCGGCGGCTACCATTTCGCCGAGCAAAACGGCAAATGGCTGGCAACACGCGACGGACGGGATTTCTACGATGTTTTGAACGAAGCACTGAGTGAGGCTTCGGGCGAAGCAGTTGAGATTGCGGAATTGTGATTCAGTCTTCAAATATCCCTAGCTAAAAATCTATTTACCTCAAAGGACACCCAAATGCCCCTACTAGACAGTTTCAAAGTCGACCACACCCGTATGCACGCCCCTGCCGTACGCGTGGCAAAAACCATGACCACGCCCAAAGGCGACACCATTACCGTGTTTGACCTGCGTTTCTGCATTCCCAACAAAGAAATCCTGCCTGAAAAAGGTATTCACACGCTGGAGCACCTGTTCGCAGGCTTTATGCGCGACCACTTAAACGGCAACGGCGTTGAAATCATCGATATTTCCCCGATGGGCTGCCGCACCGGTTTCTACATGAGCCTCATCGGCACGCCCGACGAGCAAAAAGTGGCCGACGCATGGCTCGCTTCAATGCAGGATGTTTTGACCGTTCAAGACCAAAGCAAAATCCCCGAGCTGAACGAATACCAATGCGGTACTTATCTGATGCACTCGCTTGCCGAAGCACACGAAATCGCCCAAAACGTTTTGGCACGCAAAGTCGCCGTCAATAAAAACGAAGAGCTGACATTGGACGAAAGCCTGTTGAACGCTTAATACTCAATGACAGCAAAGGCCGTCTGAAACTTTATATGACAAGTTTCAGACGGCCTAAGACCTTTTATTCCAATTTTCAACCTTTCAGCCACAGTTTTACACCGCCTAAAAATAAGTTGGCGGTTGCTGACAGTGTACATAGTATAATTACACTTTAAACAAACAACCTGATTCTATTGCCTTTATGAAACCGTTTTTCTGCAAAACCGCCATTGCCCTCAGCCTGACCCTCCCCGCCGCCGCTAATGCTGCCGAGTATGTCTGCAATGTTGAAGGCATCACCGTTTATGCTTCATACCAGATCAATGACGCCTGTCGCATAGTTGAAACAAACAATGTAACAGAAAACAGCGTCGTTGCGATTCCGGGCGACACTCCGGTTTTAAAAACGGTACAAACAACAGAATTTAAAGCATCTGCCGCAGACTACATTAATGCTTCTCAAGCAACGCCCGCGGTACAAACCCCAGTCGTTGTTGCTCGAAATGAATACGGTATTCCGGCACCTATTTCCATTCCGATGGCACAAACTCGACAAGCTATGCTAGCGAATAAAACCATTGCAGACAGCGCAATCGTTTCCAACAATACGCCTGCTTTGGAAACATCAGCCGTTGCAAAACCTGAAAACTATGTTGTCGATGCTGCTGTCCACAACACAACTCCTGTCGTACAAACTCAGACGACTGCCGTTCAAGAGGACAACACTATTGTTCCTCCTGTACTCATCGCGCAAACCCATACCGTTACAGCCGACAAAGCCATTGCAGACAGCGTAATCGTTCCCAACAATACGCCTACTCTGGAAGCGCCGCCCACAATAAAAGCTGAAGACTATGTTGCCGACACTACTGTCCGCAATACAACTCCTGTCGTACAAACTCAGTCTAGTGCAACCCAAACAGAAAACAGTGTTGTTCCTGTAATGCTTGCCGCACAAGCCCAACCTACTGCTTCTACCGAGAAAACAGTTTCAGACGGCCTTGCTATTATTAATGAAACACCAGCTGTTCAACCTGTTGTACCTGCAATCCAAACTCCACAAGAGATTATTCAGAACTCGGCAGTTCAGCCGCAAACTTCAACTACCCAAAATAACCAAGCGGTAACAGCTCAGGATGAAGTGCTCGATAAAACACCTACCAAAGTCGAGACTAAGCATAAAGGCAAAACTTATGCCAAAACCTCCTCTCGACGCAAAGCCAAGGTTAACCGTACTAAAGCCGATAAAACAGCCGTTGTCCGCGCATCTGAGGAACAAGCAGCCAAACCTATTGCCACCGCTTCAACCGAACCAAGCACGCCGGCAACTGCCACTCCGGTAGAGCATGGCAAAACCACTGTCCCAACACCTTTCCCACAAGCATACAAACCGGCAGCCGATATTTTGCTGGATAAAGGAAATAGCGACAGCGATATCAAAATCCTGCCGAATGTACCGATTACCAGCGTGACCAACACAGCCGAAGCTGCCAATCCGCGCATCAATATTACCCTGCGCAACCGTCAGAACAAATCACGCAGTTCTTCATACAGCAAATACAAAGCCCCTGTTATCCGTACTGCACCTGTGGTTACGCCGGCTCCTAAGCCAAGCCCTAAAGAAACCCGCAAACAGATATTGCAGACCGAAGTACGCAACGAACAGGCTGCTATTACCCGCCTTCAAACCCAGTTGAACGCGGCCAAACAAAAAGGCGATCAGATTAAAATCCAACAACTGACCCGTACCATAAACGCCCGTAAAGCGAATATCCGCGCTATTCAAGGCGAGATGTCTCGTTGATTGGTTTTTTATACAAAAAGGCCGTCTGAAAACATTTTCAGACGGCCTT